>NZ_JAKZBW010000030.1:0-50493 GCF_022539275.1 Pseudoxanthomonas sp. LH2527
GGGTCGCCCAGGAAGTCGACCTTCACGCGCGCGCCGCCGGCGCTGCTGCTCTCGGGCTGGGACAGGGTGATCCTGGAGGAGTACAACAGGGCGGCCAGGAACAGGACGTGCACCAGCAGGCTCACCAGCGAGGCGATGCTGCGCTCGTGCCGTTTGATGTGGAGGTCTTCCCTGTCCAGCGGACTCAGCGACGCCGCGCGTGTGCGGCTTGGCGCGTCACTCATGTGGGGTGAGGGCGTCGGGGGAGGCGGATTTCATGGTGATGTTCAAAAAAAGTTTGCGGTGACCTTACCCGTTGAGGTGCAAGGCGGCTACGTTGCAAAGAGTTGATGCTCAAGTGCCGGTATTGGCGTTCAGCATCTAGTAGAGTTGGCCTTTAGCACAGACTCGAGACCAACTGTAGCGGTCTCTTACTCTCCATTCAGAAGCCTCAGTCTGGGTGCCTCGTTTCGGCGTTGTAGGATGAGTGTGTGACGTCTGGCTAGCTGCGGCAGGTTCGCTCCAGCATAATTTTCGCTATTTCAGGTAGGGGCCACGCTGTGCACTATCCACATGTCGTTTCATTGATAAATCTCAAGGGTGGAGTGGGCAAGACAACTCTTTGTGTCAACTTGGCGTATGGGCTTGCATTCTTCCACAATCTTCGCGTCCTTCTCATTGATCTTGACCCGCAAGCAAACGCCACGCAGTACCTGATCTCGCAGCAGTCGTATCGCAGCATCTATCTGGGTGCAGGTGCTACGAAGAAGACGATCGTCGATGTGTATACGGAGTCTCGAGAAGGTGATCTGGCATTGAGCCGGAAGCCGTTGGCTGATCCGTCGCAGTTCATTCAACGTGTCTACACCGGCCGCGACGGCAGCTTGGACCTTCTTGCGTCCAAGCTGGAGTTAAGTCTTATCGGGTTCCAAGAAGGACATGGTCATATGAATGATCAAGTTCGCTGGTTCATTGAGCAGGTAGGTGAGAACTACGACTACGTGCTTATCGACTGTCCACCAACCGTGTCTCGAATGCTTATGGCGGCTTTTGAGGCTTCCCAGAGTTTCGTGGTTCCGGTTAAGCCAGAATTTTTATCCACTATTGGTATCCCGCTTCTGGATCAAGTATTGAAGGGCCTGTACGAGCAGAAGATAGCTAGGAGGGCGGAATATCTTCCGAAATCCCTTAAGTCAATAGGGGTTATATATACGATGGTGAATGAGCAGCTTAATATGACTAGAGAGAGTATGGATGACCTGAATAAGACTGCGGTCAATTTAGGTTATCCGGTTTTCAAAAGTCATATTTCAGCTTCAACGAAATATGCGTGGAGTTCTCGTCAGTCGTTGCCAGTTTTTCGATCGGAGCCGAGAAGTAAATACGCTCAAGAAATGGCTGCGGTAGTTGAAGAGTTCATATCAAAATCAAGGTAATGCTGTGGACGAACAATACGAAATTCTAGGGGCGGAAATTCTTCTGCTAATAAGAAAGCTTGCCGGGGTTTCCCGGGCGGACTTCTTGAGCTTTGTCGAAGAGTTTTATGGGCGTGAAGAGGCGTATCGAATAAGGGGAGTTTTCCTCGCTGCGAAGAGGAGGAGTGACGCGGTGCAGAGTTTTTCTGAGCCCGCTTCTGATCGCGCGTGGGAAATCTACTCTCGCGAGATTCGAGCAATTATTTCCGATACTTCGTTCTTGCCCACGAAAACTGATCTTCTTAATTTCTTAGATGGAATCGTCGGTGAAATTCCGGATTCGCTTGTTAGAAAGGCCGGCAGGGACGCTGTTGTGGATTGGGCCGTAAAGAGAATCGCAAATTTTCCCGAGAAAGAGCGCAAGGCGCGCTACAGTTCAATTCGTCAATCATTTCTTCGTAGGCGCGATTCGTCCCTGAGTGATTGGGCGGATATTTTGTCGAAGCCTGAAAAATGAATCCTGAGGATCTAAATGGACTTGGCGCTGATGAGGTCGCGGAGCGGCTTTTTGGGCGCGCGCCGGATGCTAATTCTTGGTGGTCATTGAAGCGAGTCGATGACAGTAAGTTTCTTTTGAGCGACCAAAGGCTAAAGCTTGATGTTTCCGCCTCGCATGGATTTTTGGTTGGAATTCATGAGGTGAGCAGTTATCAGCATGCTAATGATTTCGCCCAAAAGAATAGGATTAAACTAATCCAGGATCGTGGTTTGTTGATGAAGGGAGTTTCTGAGATTGCAATTAAGTGTGATCGAGTTCCTCCGATTCTTGCGCCGGGTAACGAGCGATACAAGATACAGTTTGCTGACGGGGTTGAGGCTACTATTGCCCATGCTTCTTTCTTCTTTCAGCGTCTAGTCGCACTGCCTTCCGCTGAAGTAAATTCCACGTTGCCTGATCCGACGGCGCTAACGACGCTCGTCATCAAAGGTGTGGATTTGGATAGTGCCGCAGATATTGCAGAGGTGTGTCTGTACTCTTTGAGGGACTGGTTTCCGGATGCTTCTTTTGAGTATGTATCGTTGACTTCGCAGCATGTGCTGGGTGAGAGTCTCGAAGATGCTTCTGACGACCCTCATATTCTTGATACTTCGTTTTCTACGACTCATCCTTGGGCTGTTGCATTCTTCAATCGAGCTGAGGAGAGCGAGCCTCTGGTCGCGTTTCTCTACTACTACCGCGTCCTTGAGGCGTGTTTTGACTTAGTTATTGAGTCGAAGTTGAATGAGTGGAGAAAGGACGGGAAGCTGGACGCGACATCTCTACTTCGTGAAGTACGCTCTATTGCCAGGATCGAAGATACGTTCGCGCTTCGTCAGGTGCTCGGTCAGATAGTTGATCAAGCAATGTTGGATGAGTCCTTGGCGGCGTCGATTCTCGATGTTGCTTCTGTAGATGATTTGACTGCCAAACTCTATTCCAGAAGGAATGAGATCGCACATGGTAGGCGCGGGCAACACCAGAAGGTGTTGGTTCCATTCTCATTTCCATTAAATTCTTCTGCCGAGAGAGATCTCTATTGGCGGCAGAAGATGCGGGCGCTGGCGCGAATCGCAATTCAGCGTTGGCTACAAAACTAGTTTTCGAGAAGCGCGGGATTAGTGTGGTCCAACTCGTGAGGCGGACTTCTCCGCCCTACCGTCGCAGGGTCCTTCTTATCAACACTAAGGGTCGTTCGATACCGGAAATTGGTGTCGCGTGTTGATTGGGCGTGTGAGCCGATTGCATTGGATGGGATGGGGGAGCGTTGACGCCGGGTGTGCGCGATGGCGGGCTTGAGCTCGCACAAAGGATTTCATGATTGATCGCAGCGAAGGATGCGGTGACCAACGCCCTCCAACACGGGACCAACGTCACTCGTGAACCTTACGCCGACCCGTCACAATCCCACGCACCTGGACATCGGACGCCCGTGATGACGCCTCGCCGCGTGACCCCCGCACTGCTCACCCTGCTGGCCGCCACCCTCGGCTTCACCGCCCCGGCACACGCCGCCGACGACGAAGGCCGCCTCATCACCCGCAACACCGACGGCGCCTGGTTCCTGCAACAGCCCGAAGGCACGCCCGGCAAAGGCTGCGTCGCCCGCTTCACCGCCGCCAAGAAAGACCAGTCGCAACTGGCCCTGATCGGCCCCAGCGCCAAGACGCCCAGTGGCGCCCTCCTGCTGCACGGCCCCCGCATCGCCGCACCCCCGGCCGCGCAGGAAGTCAGCGTGCAGGTACAACAGGATGGCTTGCCGCCCGCCACCCTGCGCGGCGCGCTGATGCCGGCCAGCGACGCCAAGGGCGGCGGCTTCGTGATGATCCCGGTCGGCGACCTGAAGCAGACCATGGCCTCCATGCGCCCCAAAGAAACCGGCATGACCGCGCGGGTGGACGGCGTGGACGTGTTCGCACTGTCCTACGACGGCCTGGACCAGGCGCGCAGCGCCATGCTCGACTGCCTGGCCGGCAAGCCCTACACCGGCGGCAAGAGCCTGGCCGAGGCCACCGCCGAAATCCGGCTGGTAGGCACCGGCACCATCGCCGGCACCGCCTTCTACAAGGGCGCGCTGCTGGCCAAGAAGCAGTACCCGCCGAAGGGCAGCCAGCGGGTGGGGCTGATCCACATGAGCGACGAGTTCAAGCAGTGGTTCGAGACGGTCAAGCAGAGCCAGAAGATGCCGGACCGGATCCCCGAGCGCATCGCCAAACACTTCATGTTCGCCACCATCCTGGACGACCAGGGCAGCTTCCGCTTCACCCGGCTGCCGCCCGGCGAGTACCTGCTGATCGCCGACTTCTCCTACAAAGAGACCGTGACCCGCAGCGAAGTAACCGGCCGCACCGACGTGTTTGTCGGCAACCAGCACATCGGCTCCAACGACCAGGTCGCCTACTGGTTCGAGGACGTGAAGAAGAACACCACCTTCTCCAAGACCGTGCACCTCAAGGACGGCGAAGCCCTGCAGGTGAGCCTGGACAAGTCGATGCTGGGCTGCTTCTTCATCTGCCGCTGAGCGCACCGCCGCCGTAACGGGGCAGGGCCGTCGGCGCTTGCGTCCCCCCGTAGCCCGGGTAAGCGCGGCGCACCCGGGGCCGACGTTCTCGCTGCCCCCACGGTCGGCCACGTAGGGCGGGCCTCGGCCCGCCGCCGGCGCTTCTCACAGAAGACGCATCGTCGCCTGTTTCCCGGCGTTGTCTTCTAACACTAAGACCCGACGTTGCATCAAAAACATGCAGCGTTGGATCAAAAACATCCAGCGTTGGATCAAAAAGATCCAACGTTGCATCGAAACCATCGGCTCATCTAACACCAAGACCCAACGTTCCATCAAAAACATCCAACGTTGGATCGAAAACATCGGTTCTTCTAACACCAAGACCCAACGTTCCATCGAAACGATCGAACGTTGCATCAAAAACATCCAACGCTGACCCGAAACGATCCAACGGCGCCCGGACCCCCCGCGCGCCAGGCGGGAAAACCCCCGCCGGCACCCGCCTCAGGCGCCCGACACCCGCGCCTTGTTCCGCAGCGACAGGCAATAGGCCACCGTCACCCCGATGCCCAGCAGGATCGCCAGCGAACCGCCGACCACCGCCACGTCCTTCGGCGCCGCGATCCAGAACCCCGCATACACCAGCCCGCTGAGCGCCATCGACCACCCGGCTACGCGCTGCGCCTGCCGCGCCCGCGCACTGGGCACGAAGCGCTTGGGCATCTGATTGCCGAACCACGCCACCATCAGGCCGATCGCCCCCATGACGATGCGGTCGACCATCTCGCCGTCGATGTAACCGCGTGAGCGGGCGAACGTGGCGCACAGCGCCAGCACCACGATGCCGATTCCCCAGGCCAGGCTGGACATCACTTCTTTGTTCATTTCGCAGCTCCTTTCTTGGACTTCGGCGCGGCACTGCCCGCACCGAAGGAGTGGACGAAGCCGAGCAGCGCGTCTTCCAGCACCGACAGCTTCAGGTGGTAGATCACCGACTTGCCGACCTTTTCCGCATGCACCAGGTCGGCCTCCTTCAACACCGCGAAGTGCGCCGACATGGTCGGCTTGGACACGTCGAACTGATCGCTCAGCTCACCCGCGCTCAGCGGCCCCTGGCGCAGCAACTGCAGCACCTGGCGGCGGGTGGGATCGGAAAGGGCGCGGAAGACCTGGCTCATGGTGCGATAGTTAGCTAAACATCGAAATGTGTCAAGCGCCATCCGTCGGGGCGGGGCGTGGCACCATGCACACATCCCCTTGTTGTGAGACGACGCATGCTGCGCGCGCTGGTCCTGTCGCTTTGCCTGATATCCCCGGTGGCCCTCGCCGCCGATCCCGTGTTCGACGTCCACGTCCACCTGCGCGACGGCGAAACCTCGCTGCGCGAATACCGCGACAAGGTCCGCGCCGCCGGTCTGGAGCTGTCCGGCATCGGCGTGATGTGGTTCGGCGGCCCGCACCAGGCCCGGCAGGGTGACCTGGCGAAGATCCGCGCCGGCAACGACCGCGTGATTGCGCTGGCGAAGGCCCATCCCGACGTGCTGCCCATCGCCACCGTCCACCCCTACGACGGCGACGCCGCCCTGGCCGAACTGGCCCGCGTGGCCGCCGCCGGGGTGAAGGTGCTGAAGATCCACGCCCACACCCAGGGCTTCGACGTGGCCGACCCGCGCGTGGAAGCGCTCGCGCGCCGCGCCGGCGAACTCGGCGTCACCGTGCTGATGGACAACGCCAACATCCTGCCCGGCGACAGCGAGAAGCTGTTCAACCTGGTGGTGCGCGTGCCGAAGACAACCTTCATCCTCGCCCACATCGGCGGCCTGAACTTCCGCTTCTGGAACATCCTCGCCCTGGCGCGCACCGCCGACGGCTTCGGCTTCGAGAACCTCTACTTCGACATCTCCGCCACCGTGCTGGTGGTGGCCGATTCCCCGGTGGAAGAAGAATTCCTCTGGACCCTGCGCAACGTCGGCCTCGACCACGTCCTGCTCGGCTCGGACTACCCGCAGATCGGCCTGGACGTCACCGCCAAAGCGCTCGACCGCCTGGACCTGAGCGAAGAAGAGAAGACGAAGATCCGCAGCGGGAATGCGAGCAAGCTGTTCGGGCGCTGAGGCAAGTTTTTCCCTTCTCCCCGCGTGCGGGGAGAAGGTGCCCGGAGGGCGGATGAGGGGCGAGCGCGATGATGCATCGTGCAGGGTGCGACCGTGATGCATTCGTCGTCATGGTGTGTGGGAAGCCTCGCATGCGCGGACGGAACAGCGCCCCTCATCCGCCTTCGGCACCTTCTCCCCGTTGCACGGGGAGAAGGGAAGTGCTCATGCGTGTGTTGTGTTCGCGAGGGAGCAACATTCACCGTGGTAAACGCATGCAGCAACGCGCGTCAGCACACGTTGTCATCATCATCAATCTGAAGCGGTTCATCGCGACCGTGAATGCATGCGGTTGTAGGTGAGGGAGTCGCGTCGTAGCATCGGACGACGCCGGTCGGGAGGGATTCTGGATGCGTAGATGGACGATGGTGGCGCTGTTCGGTCTGGTGGCATGCACGGGACTGCGCACCGGGGAGGCGGGCAGCGAAGCGTCCCCTTCCTCAGCTGCCGCAAGCGGCACGTTCGCGGGCGAATGGGAGGCGTGCCCAGGCACCACCGTATCCGGGGAATGCAGCCGCTACGTGCTGCTGCAACGTGGCAGCCGCATCTGCGGCACCTGGTTTCATTTCGCTTCCGGAAAAGAGTACTCAGGCAGGATCGTCGCGCACGCGGACTCGTCCACGAAGGCGCGGCGCACGCACGTGTGCGGTCGTCAGAGCGTCGAGTCCGATACCGAATGTGAAGACGGCTGGCAGACCATCGACAAACCGCTGCGCATCTGTGATGGCAAGCTTTCCGACTCGACGCGTGCGGACCGCTCCTGCTTCGCCTACTACCAGGCCGTGCCGATGGCCGACGACCAGCGCAACGCGCTGCTGGCAGAACCGTGGATGGAGGACTGCCTGTCCGGCCATCCGTGAGGATGATCCCTTGGCGGTGTCCCACAGGCGCGAGGCCGTAGCCCGGGTAGAGCCGAAGGCGAAACCCGGGGGTGCGCGAACACCCGGTCATGATGATGCGTCGACGGGCGAGATCCCCGGTTTTCGCTGCGCTCTAACCGGGCTACGGGCGTGCGGGAATCCGATGCTGCGAAAGTCGGCCGTAGCCCGGGTAGACCCGCAGGCGAAACCCGGGGATGCGCGAACACCCGGTCATGGTGATGCGTCGACGGGCGAGGTCCCGGTTTTCGCTGCGCTCTAACCGGGCTACGGGGTGTCGCCATCGGCTTCGCGCAACTCGGTCAGCAGTGCGCGCGGGGTGCGGCTGGCGATGGCGTGGAAGTCGGCGATCAGGTGGGCCTGGTCGTAGTAGCCGGTGTCGGCGGCGATGGCGGACCAGTTGGCGTCGGGTGCGGACTGCGCGAGACGCACCGCGTGCGCGAAGCGCTGCAGGCGCGCATAGGTCTTCGGGCCGAGCCCCAGCGTATCGCGCAGTACGCGGCGGAGGTGGCGTTCGCTGACGGCCAGGTCGCGCGCCACCTGGCCGACGTTGTGGATCTGCAGTCGTTCCAGTGCGGCATGCAGGAAGGCCGGCGCGACCGCTGCCGCGGTCTGCCGTGACACGCGCGCAGAGACCGCCGCTTCCAGCAGCGCGCTGGCGGCCTGGGTATCGGTGGCAGCCGCCAACTGTTCGCGCAGGCGATGGACCGGCGCATGGCCCCATAACGCGTCCAGCGGCACGGGCGTGCCCTGCAGTTCGGCGGCGGAGATGCCCAGCGCCGCTTCGTAAGTGCCGGGGCGCAGGCGCGCGAGCACGGCGCGTTGTCCGCCGCGGATGAACTTGCGTTGCACCTGCGTGCGCGGTCCCATCGCATGCACGTCGACGCCGTCGGGCAGGGTCGGGCCGAAGCGCACGACGATCTGCGCTTCCACCTGTGGAATGGCGACGCGCTGCCGGTCGCGCGGGTACTCGCTCAACGTCATCGCCATGATCGGCGCCAGGGTGGCCGCGGGGGCAAACACGGAGGCGCGGGAGAGGAGGGGAGACATGTGGCCATTGTGAGCGCCGCGCCGGGCATGCGGCAAACCGGGACTGCGATGGCCGTTTTTTCCAATGCGCGGCAGGCGGCGCCGCCTATCGTGGGCTGCATGAACATTCTGATCACCGGCGCGACCGGAAAAGTGGGAAGCAGACTCGCCCAGCGGCTGGTGCAGCAGGGACACGCCGTGCGTGCCCTGGTGCGCGATGCCGCGCGTGCAACCGGATTGTCCGATCACGGCATCGAGCTCGTCGTCGGCGACCTGATGCAGCCGGCGTCACTGCCGGCGGCGGTGCAGGGCGTGGAGGCGGTGGTGCATTGCGCGGCGTTCTTCCGCGGCGCCACGCCGGAAGAAGCGCATGCGGTGAACAACCTGGGCACGCAGCATCTGGCGCAGGCCGCGCGCGATGCCGGGGTGGGGCGATTCGTCTTCACCAGCACCGGCCTGGTCTATGGACCGAACGGCGGTGTCCCCGCGCATGAGGACGATGCCTGCGCGCCGCGGGATGCGTACCCGCAGAGCAAGCTCGCCGCCGAGCGCATGCTGCTGGATATCGACGGCCTGGACGTGCGCATCCTGCGCCTGCCGTTCGTCTACGGCGATGGCGACCCGCATATCGCGGACGTGGTGCCGTTCATGCGCACCTTCCCGCCGGCTCAGCGCATGTCCATCGGCCACCATGCGGATGTGGCGCAGGCGGTGAGTCGCCTGCTCGCGGCGCCGTCGCCGGCGCATCGCATCTACAACGTGGCTGATGACGATGCGCCCGACCTTGCCACGCTGTTCGCCTCGGTCGGTCATGCACCGCCGGATGGCAGCGATCCCGAACGCGCACAGGCCTTTGCGGCGGTGATGGACACGCGGCGCATCCGCGATGAACTGGGCTTCCAGCCGTTGTTCCCGCGACTGGCCGATGCGGTGGCGGCCGGGCAGGCATAACGCCCTCGCGCGGCCGGCGGCCCGCCGTCAATCCTCGTCCTGCGCCTCGCGGCCCTGCTGGCGGATCAGCGCCAGTTCGCGGGCGTCGTTGATCGCATCACGCACGCCGTCGAGGTCGACGCTGCGTTCGTCGGGGGTGAACTGGCCGGTCAGCGGGGTGTCGGGCAACAGCGTGCCGGCCTCGAACAGCACCCACATTTCTTCGCCGTACCAGGTGTCGAGCAGTTCCGGCGCCCAGCGGCCGAGCGTGGCGGTGAGGTTGTTGACGTCGCGCAGCAGCATGGTGCGCGCGGCGTTGTTGCCGGCGGCGCTGACCACCTGCGGGAAGTCGATCACCACCGGGCCGTCGGGGCCGACCAGCACGTTGTAGGCCGACAGGTCGCCGTGGATCAGGCCGCAACACAGCATGCGCACGACCTGCCGTACCAGGATGGCGTGATAGTCGCGGGCCTGTTCGGGCGTCAGTTCCACCTCGCCCAGACGGGGCGCGGAGAAGCCCTCGGCGTCGGTGACCAGTTCCATCACCAGCACGCCATGGAAGAAGCCGTACGGCTCCGGCACGCGCACGCCGGCCTC
This sequence comes from Pseudoxanthomonas sp. LH2527, assembly GCF_022539275.1. NCBI lineage: Bacteria > Pseudomonadati > Pseudomonadota > Gammaproteobacteria > Lysobacterales > Lysobacteraceae > Pseudoxanthomonas > Pseudoxanthomonas sp. LH2527. Next base: position 10,023 of record NZ_JAKZBW010000030.1, read on the forward strand.
ACGCAGTTGGTACAGCGCGTCGACCTCGGCGTTCTTCCACTCGGCTTCCTGCTGCTTGCGGCCGTAGCGGCTGCCGGTGGCGACCGCGCGCGCCTCGCGGCTGCCGCGCGACTTGCGGCCTTCCTGGTACTGCGCGCGCTTCTGGAAACTGCGCTGCGCCATGTCCTTGTAGACCTTGGCGCAGCGCACGTCGTCGCCGGAGCGCACCACGTAGACGGCTGCTTCCTTGCCGCTCTTCAGCGGACGCAGCACCTCGTCGATGACGCCTTCGTCGATCAGCATCAGCAGGCTGGCAGGGGTCTTCACGGAATCCTTGTGGGAGCGGGCGCGCGGCGGAAATGCGCGTTGGGCGCGCAGTGTGCCCGAACCGGGCGCGGCGTGCAGCGGCGGGGGGCGGGAAGCGTGAGGGAGGCGGTGTGCGGAGTCTCGTAGCCCGGGTACGCGAAGCGCACCCGGGATGAGGGCCGGGGTATGTGGATGCCGTGCGGCTTCTTCCTTCTCCCCGCTTGCGGGGAGAAGGGAACGGCCGGGGCGCGGCTTTGTCCTTCTCCCCGCCTGCGGGGAGAAAGTGCCCGGAGGGCGGATGAGGGGTTGGCGCGGTGTGTCATCGCGCGCGATGTGTCCGGGCGATGGGTGAGCACGGGTGGAGAAGTGCTCTCAGGTGTCTGCGAGTGCGGTCGCGTATTGCGTGCGCGGATGGCAAAGCGCCCCTCATCCGCCTTCGGCACCTTCTCCCCGTTTTACGGGGAGAAGGGAACGGCCAGGGCGCGGCTTTTTCCTTCTCCCCGCCTGCGGGGAGAAGGTGCCCGGAGGGCGGATGAGGGGCTGGCGCGGGGTGTCATCGCGCGCGGCGCGTCGGGGCGATGGGTGAGGACGGGCGGAGAGTTGCTCTCAGGTGTCTGCGAGCGCGGTCGTGTATTGCGTGCGCGGATGGCAAAGCGCCCCTCATCCGCCTTCGGCACCTTCTCCCCGTGCAACGGGGAGAAGGGGACGGCCGGGGTGCGGCTTTTTCCTTCTCCCCGCCTGCGGGGAGAAGGTTCCCGGAGGGCGGATGAGGGGCTGGCGCGGCGTGTCATCGCGCGGGGTGTGTCCGGGCGATGGGTGAGTACGGGCGGAGAGTTGCTCTCAGGTGTCTGCGAGTGCGGTCGTGTATCGCGTGAGCGGATGGTAGAGCGCCCCTCATCCGCCTTCGGCACCTTCTCCCCGTTTTACGGGGAGAAGGGAACGGCCAGGGCGCTTCCTTTTCTCCTTCTCCCTGTTCTACGGGGAGAAGGGAGCGGCCGGGGTGCTTCCTCTTTCCTTCTCCCCGCCTGCGGGGAGAAGGTGCCCGGAGGGCGGATGAGGGGCGGGCGCGGTGTGTCATCGCGCACGATGTGTCCGGGCGATGGGTGAACACGGGTGGAGAAGTGCTCTCAGGTGTCTGCGAGCGCGGATGGCAAAGCGCCCCTCATCCGCCTTCGGCACCTTCTCCCCGTTTTACGGGGAGAAGGGAACGGCCGATGTGCCTCTTTTTTCCTTCTCCCCGCTTGCGGGGAAAGGGGGACAGCCGCTCAGCCGTCGTCGCTACGGATGCTTTGCACGCGCTGGCGGTAGGCGCGCAGGTTGTCGCCGTCGATGCGGGTGCGCTGGGTGCCCTTGACCTCGTCGATCTTGCGGTCGCTGCCGGTCACCGGCTTGGCCACCACGTCGGTCTCGCGCTCGAAGGCGTGCGACTTGTCGGTGTTGCGGTAGTAGCGGTAGATGGCCCAGTACAGCGCGGCGGCGCCGGTGGGGCCCAGTGCCAGCAGCCATAGGCCGTTGTCGTCGCTCATGCGCCTGCCCAGATGATCCAGAGGGCGATGCCCTCCAGGAAGGTGCCCACGGTCAGCGCGGTGAGCAGCAGTTTCCACTGCTGCACGGGCACGCTGCCCATCGTTTCGCCGGTGCGGCCGTTGACGGCGATGTAGTGCAGCAGGCCGCCGTTCTTGCCGGGCTGGTGGTACGAATACAGCCAGACCGGCAGGTACATCGAGACCCAGCGGGTGCCGTGCACGTCCAGGCGTTCCTGTTCCCAGCGCACGCCGCGGTCGTAGCGGCGCGCGGAGCTTTCCACCTGCGCGCGGGCGATCGACAGCAGCTGGTCTTCCAGCCGCGGGCGCAGCTGTTCGACGTCGGTGTCGCGCTTCTCGGAGGTGAAGCCGGCCAGGTAGGAGGCGTTCCACTTCACCGCGTTCTTGGTGTCGAACGGCAGGATGGTGTTGATGATGTTCTGCGTGTTGACCTTGACGTCCAGGTTGCCGCGCTCGAGCGAGGATTCCAGCGGCAGGTCGTCGACGGTGAAGTCGACCGCGCGCTCGACGTGGTAGACGTCGGCGTCGTAATAGGTCTTCTTGTTCTTGTCGGTGCCGCGCGTGTAGGTGCGGGTGAGGATCTCGCCCTTGCCGGCGACCTCGGCGCTGGCGTTGCCGTCGACGATCATGTACGGCAGGTACACGCCCACCACGTTCTCCGGCGAGAACTCGTCCTTGAACGCCTTCAGCGCGAACAGGCGGCGCTTGTCGACGAACTGGCGGATGCGCGCCACCGCATCGTCCTTGCGGATGTGGAACGGCAGCACCGCGTCGGGCACGGCGCCGTTGGCGATCTGCTCGTTGACGCCGAACACGTGGCGGCACCAGTGGCAGCGGGCGGTCATGGTGCTTTCGGTGTTGACCATCACCTCGGCGCCGCAGCCGGTGCACTTGAAGGTCATCAGGCTGGCGACATCGGCGTCGATGGCGCGCGCGCCGCTGGCGATGACGGTGCCGCGCAACTGGTCCAGCCCTTCGCCCAGGCCGAAGGCCTCCTCGACCCGCGCGCCCACCCATTCGTTGCGGCAGTACAGGCAGACCAGCACGTCGCTGCCGGGCTTGTGGCGGATGTCGGTGGCGCCGCACTTCGGGCAGCGGTTCAGGCCGTCCTTCAGCTCGGCCGCGGCGGTGTCGAGGGCGACCGGATCGGGCGCCTCGATCTCCTCACGGATCGCGTCGGGCAGGGTGGCGGGATCGACCGGGAAGGTCCCGGGCAGCGGTGGCACCTCCTGCGGCGAGCCTGGGCCCGGCGCAGGAGGGACCGGCGGCAACGGCGGTGGCGCCGGACGGTGGGGGGTGGACATGCGTGCGTCCGCTTTACAGGCCCAGGGCCTTCGCCTTCAGCGCGTCGTAGTCGGACTGGGTGATCAGGCCGAGGTCGAGCATTTCCTTGGCCTTCTTCAGCTTGGCCACCGGATCGTCCGCCGCCGGGGCGGCGGGCGCGACCGGTTGCTGCATGTTGCCGATGCCCATCATGCCGCTGGCCATGCCCACGCCCATCAGGCCGGCCGCGCCGCCGGTCTCGCCGGCGGACTGGATGCCCTGGGCCACGCTGGCCTGCAGGTTGGAATTGCCGCGCGCACCGGACAGCGCATCGGCGCGCTGCACGGTCTTCAGCAGCTCACGCGTGTTGGCGTCGTACTCGATGGAGACGATGGCGGTCTTGACGATGGCCAGGCCGCGGTCGGAGCTCCACTGGTACCCCTGTTCGACCGCGGCCGACAGGCTCTGCGCGAAGCCCAGCGAATCCTGCTGCAGCTTGGTGATGCGGTTGCCCTTGGACGGATCGTTGGTGTACAGGCTGAAGGCCGGCGCCAGCGAGCCGACCACTTCGTTGAACAACTGGGTGGCGGCGGCGTTGTCCAGGTCGGTGAAGTCGAACACCTTGCCCGGCTGCAGGTAGCTGGCCGGCACGAAGTTCTTCACGAACAGGATGGGGTCGACGATCTTCAGCGTGTAGGAGCCGCGCGTGACCGCGCCGACCTGGGTGTTGAGGAAGCCGTCGTCCCAGTAGATCTCGGACTGGGTGCCGAAGCGGTTGTCCGGCAGTTCCTTCAGCGAGACGAAGAACGCCGCCTGCTGCGAGCCCGGCTGGCCGCCGAACTTGAAGCGCTCCCAGCTCTGGGTGATGAAGGTGGAGACGATGCCGTCGCCGGCGAAGATCGACTTGGAGTTGAGGTCGTCCGAGCGCCACTCGTAGCCGCCCGGTTCGGCGACGAACGCGGTGATCGCGCCGTCCTGCATCAGCAGCAGGCCGTAGCCTTCGGGCACGACGATCTTCGAGCCGTTGGTGATGATGTTGGCCGAGCCGCTGGTGTTGGAACCGCGCCCGGCGTTGGTGCCCTGCGGCACCGCGGCGAACAGCGCCGCCGTCGACGGCAGGCCCTGCGGCACCGTGTAGAAGTCCTTCCACTGGTCGCCCAGCACGCCACCGACCGCACCCACCACCGCCTGTACAAGACCCATGACATCGCTCCGTGATTCACGACGGGTAGGGGCACCCGCCAAGTGTGACCGAGTATACAGAGCGATACGACGGCTTCATGGCGCAGAGGTCATGCCGTCGACCTGCCATTGGTCACCTCGCTCTGCCGCCCGCGCCCGGCCTTGGCTAGCATGGCGCCATGCCCGATGCCGACGCCTTCGATACCGACCTGCCGCTGGTGCGCCGCGAGTTCCCGTGGCCGGTGCGCGCGGGCTGCGTGGCGGCGGGTGCGTTCGCCGTGGTCATGCCGCTGTGGGAGCTGGGGCGCGGGCTGTGGCCGCTGAACATCGCCACGCCGGTGTTCGCGGCGATCATCGGCGGCGCCGGCTACGTGGGCGTGCAGTTCGTGCGTGCGGGCCTGTCCGGCTGGGGCGACGTGTGGACGTATCCGCCGGGGCAGGTATGGGTGGAGCGGCGCGAATGGGGCAGGCACACCACCACGCGGCTGAGTGCGGCCAACGTGGCGGCGGTGGAGGTGCGCCGCAGCGAGGATGCCGACCACGACGACGCGCCGTGGCAGGTGGTGATCGTGCCGAGGCCGACCGTCTCCGGCCTGGCGGCGATCGCCGGCGCGGGCGGTGTGTTCGATGCCGGCCGCTATGGCTCGCAGGATTACGCCGAGCGCGTGCGGCGGGCGCTGGCCGCGCACCTGGAACTGCGGGGCGCCGCGACAGCCGGTTGATCGGGATCAATGCGCACGCCCGCGGTCCGCGCGACGCTGGGGACTCCTGTCAGGAGGTGGTGCGATGAACGCGAACGTGGGCGGCTTTGACAAATGGGTGCGCGTGGTGGTCGGCGCGTTGCTGATCGGCTGGGCGCTGATCGGTGGCCCGTGGTGGGCCTGGCTCGGCGTGGTGCCGCTGGCCACCGGCCTGTTCAACGTCTGTCCGCTGTACCGGCTGCTGGGCGTCAACACCTGCCGGCGCTGACGCCCGGGCCCTGCCGCGGCTCAGCCGCGCACCGCGGCCTCGATCTTCGCCACGTCGATCTTCTGCATCGTCATCATCGCCTCGAACGCGCGTTTGGCCACCGCGCGGTCCGGGTTGGCCATGGCGTCGGTCAGCACGCGCGGGGTGATCTGCCAGTTCAGGCCCCACGTGTCCTTGCACCAGCCGCAGGCGCTCTCGCGGCCGCCGTGGCCGACGATGGCATTCCACAGGCGGTCGGTCTCCGCCTGGTCGTCGGTGGCGATCTGGAACGAGAAGGCTTCGCTGTGCGTGAACGCCTCGCCGCCGTTGAGGCCGATGCAGGGAATGCCGCAGACGGTGAACTCCACCGTCAGCACGTCGCCTTCCTTGCCGGAGGGATAGTCGGACGGGGCGCGGTGCACGGCCTTCACCGCGCTGTCGGGGAAGGTCTTCGCGTAGAAGTGGGCGGCTTCTTCGGCGTCGTGGTTGTACCAGAGGCAGATCGTGTTCTTCGGGGTCATGGTGTGCTCGTTGTCGGGTGGAGGGGAGATGGGAAGGCGCGCGTCGCGCCCGGGAGGAAAAGGCGAAGCGTCGGCCTCAGTCGTGCGCGGAGGAGCCGCTGCGCACCTCGCCGTCGCGCAGATAGCGGCTGATCACCACGCCGGCCGGCGTGGTGCGCGTGGCGGCCAGCCGGAACGCCGCCGGCTGGGTGCCGTCGTCGAACAGTCGCTTGCCGCGGCCGAGCAGCAGGGGATAGACCAGCAGGCGCAGTTCGTCCACCAGCTCGGTGGCGAGCAGTTGGTGCACCAGCTCGCTGCTGCCCTGGGTGACCAGGTCGGGCCCCTCGCGCTGTTTCAGCGCGCGCACGGCCGAGACGATGTCGGCGCCCAGCGCATGGCTGTGCTGCCACGCCAGCGTCTCGGGACGGTGGGTGGCGACGTATTTGGTGGCGCCGTTGAACGCGTCGGCGATGCCGCCGTGCGGCGCATCGCTCGGCACCTGCGGCCAGTAGCCGGCGAAGATGTCGTAGGTGCGGCGCCCCAGCAGCAACGCGAACGGCCGCGTGAACAGCCCGTCCATCGCCGCGTCGTCGCCCTCATACGGCCACACCCAGCCGCCGTGCGCGAAGCCGCCGCTGCGGTCTTCGCCGGGGCCGCCTGGCGCCTGGATGACGCCGTCGACGCTGGTCATGGCGGCCACGATGAGTCGGCGCATGTCATGCTTCCTGGCGGATCGATGCGTCCGCCGCTCTTCCACGACGACCGGCAGGGCCGGAAATCGACAGGCGAGGGAGCATCCGTCCGCGCCGGAGCCCGGCGGACGCGACGCGGCTAGGCCCAGGGCGCCAGCGCGATGCTCAGCTGGGCCTGGAATCCCTTGTTCGACACCACCGGCACGGCGAACAGCATGGGCGTGGCCTGCTTCGCGCCAACCGCCTTGCGGCCGATGCGCGCGACCTCGGCCGCGTTCTTCGGACCGGTCGCCCAGTGTTCGTCCGCCCATACGTAGCGCAGGGCCCAGCGGCCGGCGTCGTCGCGCCTGGCGAACAGCACCAGGGTGTCGCGGAACAGGTACTCGCCCGGGATGTGCTGCTTGAGGAACAGGGCGCCGTCGACTTCGTAACCGGCGGTGGACACCGCCAGGTCGATCGAGAAGGACACTTCGCTGCCGGCGGTGATCTTCGAGCTGTCCAGGTAGACCGAGAACAGCACCGGCGCACGCGCATTGCGGATGAGCGTACCGTCCGGGCCAAACAGTTCGGCATATTCGCGGCGCACCGCGCTCTCGTGCGCCTTGGTGCGCGAGGTCAGGTCGTAGGTGTAGGCGCCGCGTGGCGCCACCGTGGTCTCGATGTAGTACGACGAGGCGATCTTCTTGCCGCGCTTGCGTGCCTGTTCGATCTCCGGCGGGAACGGCAGCGCGCTGATGTCCAGCCGGGCGGTGGCGCTGAGGTCGCCGAACAGGAAGCGCGAGAGGTTCTGGTAGCCCTCTTCGGAATTGACGATGCCGAAGAAGCCGCTGTGGCTGCGGTTGACGAAGGCGCGCGGGCTGTTCGCCACGTAGGCGTTCTCGATCCGCACCAGCCCGTCGCTCATCTGCCCGGCCGCCATGGACGACAGGCCGTGCGCCACCGCGTAGTCGCGGCTGTTGGTACCGACCAGGCTGAAGAAGCGCTCGGGCGGGAAGCCGGAATCGCCGAGCGTATTGACCTTGTCCTTCGGCACCTTGAGGTACTTGGCCATCACGCCGCGGTTGAAATTGTCCATGTCGTTGATCGACAGCAGGCTGGGCACGTTGATGCCGCCCATCTCGATGCCGTTGTGCGGAGTGGCGTAGGTGAACACCTTGTCCACCAGCCCGCGTACCTCGGCGCTGGCGATGTCCGGGTTCTGCAGCAGGCAGCGGCAGATCAGCCCGCCCATCGAATGCGCCACCAGGTAGACGCGGAAGGCCTTGCGGTCGGCTTCGCTGTTGCCGCAGACGCGGTCGCGCAGATCGGTGATGCGCGCGGCCAACGCCTTGGCGGCGTCGGGGATGGACAGTGCCTTGCCGTCGCCGAAGGCGGGATCGGCAGCATCGTAGTAGCGGTGGATCACGATGCTGCGCGGCGATAGCTTGCCGGCGTTCTCGGCGCCGGCCGCATAGGTGTCGCGGTAGTCGTAGTCCTTCATCAGCCGTACCAGCGGCGATTCGAACACGAACTTCACGATGCGCCCGTCCTGCGCCTGGCGGATCTTGGTGGAGCCGGCCTCGAAGCCCATGTATGGCGTGGAGGTGGTCTGGATCACCTCGTCGCGGGTCATCGCGTAACCGCGGACGTAGATGATGGGATAGAACGGTCGCTGGATCCTGGCCATGGGGTTCGCTCCTTGCAGTGCCGATGGATACCACAGCTCTACGACAAAGGCAGTGATGGTGGGCCAGTGGCAAGGCGCATGATGATGCGTGTCCGCCGCACCCGCAGCGGGTACGATGAAGGCCCGATCCATGCGATGTCCAATCGAGGTGGCATGAACAGGCGACATTTCCTTGGCAGTGCGGCCCTGATGGCCGCTGCATCCACCGTACCGTTCGCGGTCGGTTCCACCGCCTCGGCAGCGCCGTCGCGCGCGCGCCTGCTGCCGCCGGCGCTGAAGCCCGGCGACACCGTGGCGCTGGTCAGTCCGTCCGCCGCCACCGACGAGCCGCTCGACCTGCAGCTAGCTCGCGAGGCCATGGAAGCACTGGGCCTGAAGGTCAAGGTGGCGCCGCATCTGGCCGCGCGTCGCGGCCATCTGGCCGGCACCGATGCCGAACGTGCCGGTGATCTCAACGCGATGTTCGCCGACCGCGAGGTGAAGGCGATCATCTGTGCGCGGGGCGGTTCCGGTGCGGCGCGCCTGCTGCCGCTGCTCGACTACGGCATGATCCGCCGCAACCCGAAGATCCTGCTGGGCTATTCCGACATCACCGCCCTGCACAACGCGCTGCTGTCGCAGGCGGGGCTGGTCAGCTTCCATGGCCCCATCGGCATCGGCAGCTGGAACAGCTTCAACGCCGACCAGTTCCGCCGCGTGTTCTTCCAGCGCGAGCAGATGCAGTACGCCAACAGCGCCGACAAGGGCGATGAACTGGTGCAACGCAAGAACCGCACCGTGACGATCACCGGTGGCAAGGCGCAGGGCGAGCTGGTGGGCGGCAACCTGTCGGTGCTGGTGGCGCTGGCGGGTTCGCCGTACCTGCCGGACTTCAGCGGCAAGATCCTGTTCCTGGAAGACGTGTCCGAAGCGCCGTACCGCATCGACCGCATGCTCAGCACGTTGCGCCTGATGGGTGCGCTGGACAAGGTCAAGGGCATCATCTTCGGCGAATGCACCGAGTGCGATCCCGGCGGCGGCTACGGCTCGCTGACGCTGCCGCAGATCTTCGACGACTACTTCCTGCCGCTGAAGGTGCCGACCTACCGCGGCGCGATGATCGGCCACATCCGCCAGCAGTTCATCGTGCCGGTCGGCGGCAAGGTGGAGATGGATGCGGACGCGGGCACGTTCCGGATGCTGGAGCCGGTGTTCGCGGGCTGAACCCGTCTATCGCGGCTTGTGGCCGGGGCGGGCGGGGGTGACCTCCGCCATGCCGCAAGCAACGCCCCGCCGCGCCGATGCCCCGGTCAGCGCCGCGCCTTGGCCGGGCTCTTGTCGGCCTTCGCCGGCGAGGACGACGCAGCGCTCACCTGTCCTATCTTCAGTAGGGTGTTCGTCGTTCCCATGATCTCGATGGTGCCGCCCGCGCGACGGAACGCGTCCATGTCGGCGGCGATGGTGTCGCTGGTCAGTGCGCCACGCGGGCTCGCGGGGCGACGGGCGAACACGCGGCTGGCGCCCTGGGCGCTGTCGGTGGGGGCGTCGGCTGAGGCGTTCTTGCGGGGACGGGCCATGGAAGTTCCTTCAGTAGAGGGTGAGCGGAATGCCGCGCGATGTGCGATCGAGATACTCGGCACGCACGTCGCGGCAGTAGGGGCCGGCCATGACGAAGCGGCGGCAGATGTCGGGGCGGGTCTCGTAGATCGAGCAGCACATGCGCGCCGCGTCGATCGCCACGCACCAGCCTTCCTCATCGCGCGCCATCACGTGCAGGCCGGCGTCGGTGTAGGAGGTCAGGTGCTCGGGCACCCGGTCTTCCGGCTGCAGGACCACGGTCAGCCGGCAGCACACGGCATCGCAGCGCTCGCACAGCGGGACGGCCACGGCGTTCATGGTCGCGATGCCGGGCGCAGCCAGCCACCGCGAGGCGGAACGCCGGGGCGGGGAAGGACAGGCAAGGGGTAGCGAGGCATGGAGCGCTCCCGGTGAGACGTCCACCCCGTGGGGTCGGGACGCATGGAGGAAAGCGCAGCGGGCGACGTTGTCGGCGGTCGGACGGGACGCAGGAGAGAAAGCAGCGGCGACATGGTACGCCCCTGGCCCGATCCCCGCCCGCCGCAGGCCCGTGGAACTGAACGCGCGGGTCAGATTGGGCGGTCGGCGCTACATCAACAGGCAGTCGATGCCGTCCAGCACGATGTGGATCAGCAGGCCGATGCCGAACCAGCGGGTCTTCCGGGGCAGGGTCAGGCCGGCGTAGACGGCGATGGCGGGCCAGGTGTGCAGGGGATGGAAGCCGATGCTGCAGCGGCCGGGGGCGTAGACCGGGTCGGCGAGCAGGTGGTCCAGGTCGATCACCCAGGCCGCCAGCATCCACAGCGCGGCGCGCTTCCAGTCCTTCGGCCAGCACAGCCGCGCCACCGCAAGCGGCACGATGACGTGCAGCAGCAGGTGCAGCGGGGCGCGCAGTTCCAGGTCGGGCACGGCAATCAGCTCCTCGCGGCCAGCCAGCGGTCCAGCTGGTTGGCGAAGGCCTGGCGGTCGCGCGCGTTGAACACCGCCGGTCCGCCGGTCTGCACGCCGGCGCCGCGCAACTCGTCCATGAAGTTCCGCATGGACAGGCGTTCGGCGATGTTGTCGGGGGTGAAACGGTCGCCGCGCGGGTTGATCGCCTGCGCGCCGTTGGCCAGCACGCGTGCCGCCAGCGGGATGTCCTGGGTGACGACCAGGTCGCCGGCCTGCGCCCGTTCGACGATGGCATCGTCGGCCACGTCGTAGCCGCCCTGGACCTGCAGCGCGCGGATGAAGCGCGATGGCGGCGTACGCAGCCACTGGTTGGCCACCAGCGTGACCTGGACCCGGGCGCGCTCGGCGGCGCGGAACAGGATCTCCTTCACCGGCCCCGGGCAGGCATCGGCATCCACCCAGACCTGGGTGGCGGGGACCGCCCCGTCACTCATTCCGGTGCGGCGTCGGACCCGCTTTCGTCCGCCTCGGGGCCGCCGTCGGGGCGGGCAGCGTCGCGCTCGGCGCGCTTCTTGGCGTCTTTCTCGTCTTTCTTCTTCTTCTTGGCCAGTTCGCGCTGGCGCTTTTCAAAGGAATAGTTGGGCTTGGGCATGGGGCAGGGGGGTATCCAGGAAAGAGGGTGGGGCGGATCGCGGGCGCGATGCGCAGGGGTACACGATAGCCCGCATACGCCGCGCGCGGGCAGGGGCGGGCACCGGAGCCCCGGATTTCAAGGGCTTGAGGGGGCCAGGCGGGTCGCCGCGTAGGCCCGAATGCGCGGTGCGGCACGGCCAGGAGGCGTGCTCGCGGCATGGACGACGCGCCGTCAGCGGCGCACGCCGGTCACGCCATCCAGTGCGCGCTGTGCCTTGAAGCCGGCCTTCTCCAGCCGTTTCGCCACTTCGCCGGGCACGTCGCGGCCGCTGGTCAGCTTGTTGGGGTTGCCGGTGTAGTGGAACAGGGTGCCGCCGCGGCGCAGTACGCGCGCGAGCTGGTCGTAGAAGACCTGCGAATACAGTTCGCCGGCGATGCCGAAGCGCGGCGGATCGTGCAGCAGGGCATCCATCGATGCATCCGGTACTTGCGCGATGGCCTGCGACACGTCGGCATGGGTCAGCTGCAGCCGGCCGCCGGCGTCGGCGGCTTCCGGATCGGGCGACCAGGGGTTCAGCGTGCGCAGCCACAGCACGTCTTCGTTCTTCTCGAACGAAACGATGCGCGCGGCGCCGGCGTCGAGGCCGCAGGCCGCGAAGTAGCCCAGCCCGCCGCAGGTATCCAGCACGGTCTTGCCGCGCGGCTCGACCAGCGCGACCTTGCGGCGCGCGTCGTCCAGCGGGGATTCCTTCGAGGTCGGCAGCATCTTGATGCCGTCGATCTCGAACGTGGGTGCGCCCCATGCGGTGGGCACCAGCTTGATCAGCGAACCCCGGTAGCGCGACACCGGCGCGAAGTCCTCGCCATCCCACCAGTACAGCGTGCGGTCCTTGAGCTTGCCGGGGTAGGGGTAGTCGATGTCCCGCCACTGCCAGCGGTCGGCACCCAGTCGTGCCTCGCCCTGCGAGCGGCCCAGGTCGAGCGATCCGCTCCATGTGCCCTGGCCGCGGTCGCGCGCGGCGAGCAGCGCCGCGGCGGCGTCGCGGGTCAGCAGGGGGCCGGTGTAGTGGGGCATCGTAAGGTCGCGGTTCGGGAAGGCCCGCATTTTCGCCCCGATGGCGCACGCTGGACAGTGCGCAGGCGCCACGGAAGGCCGCTGGTATAGTGCGGCCCCCGCCGGTTGCGCTGCCTTCGCCATGACCCCATTCGACCGTTTCCATCCCATCGGCACCCCCGGCCAGCCCTGGGGCGCGGCCGAAAAGTCGCAGTGGCGCGCGCAGCAGCGCGTGCGGCGCCGCTACGTGGACGATGTCGGCGTCGCGATCGAGGGCCTGCGCGCGCGTTTCGACGTGGAGCAGTACGGCCTGCTGGACTACGGCCCCGGCGAAACCTATCCGCTGTACGCCGTGCGCAGCCGCGACTGGAATGACGCACTGCCCACGATGCTGGTGACCGGCGGCGTGCACGGCTACGAGACCAGCGGCGTGCACGGCGCGCTGCAGTTCCTTGAGCAACGCGCGGGCGACCATGCCGGCAAGGCCAACCTGCTGGTGGTGCCCTGCGTCAGCCCGTGGGGCTACGAACGCATCCATCGCTGGAACGCCGATGCGCTGGACCCGAACCGCTCCTTCCGCGCCGACAGTCCCGCACAGGAGTCCGCCGCGCTGATCGCCTTGGTCGCCCCGATCAAGGACCGCGTGCTGATGCATATCGATCTGCACGAGACCACCGACAGCGACGAGACCGAATTCCGTCCGGCGCTGGCCGCGCGCGATGGCAAGCCGTACGAGCCGGGCGAGATTCCGGACGGTTTCTATCTGGTGGACGACAGCGAACGGCGTCAGCCGGACTTCCAGCGTGCGGTGATCGCCGCGGTGGCCACGGTCACCCACATCGCGCCGGCCGACGCCAACGGCGAGATCATCGGCTCGCCGGTGGTCGCCGAAGGCGTCATCGAATACCCGGTCAAATCGCTCGGCCTGTGCACCGGCATCACCGACGCGCGCTACACCACCATCACCGAGGTGTATCCGGACAGCCCGAAGGCCACGCCGCAACAGTGCAACGATGCGCAGGTGGCCGCGGTGGTGGCGGCGATCGACTACGCGCTGGCGCACCGTTGAATCGAGGCGCCATCGGCCCCATTTCGTTTCGTGAACCCGTGGTGCCGGTGGCGGCGTAAGCTGGCCGGGCGCCCGTGCGTGCGAGGAGACGACCATGGCAACCGGATGGGCCGGCGATGGCGCCGTGCAGGACCAGATCGATGCGACCGTCAAGGACGGTATCGAGCGTGCGCGTCGCGCGCTGCCGAAGGGACCGAGCCTGACCCACTGCGAAGAGTGCGGGAAGCCGATTCCGGTCGCACGCCAGCAGGCCGTGCCGGGCGTGCGCCTGTGCGTGAGCTGCCAGGAAGCGGCCGACCACGAGGAACAGGGCGCCGGCCTGTACAACCGCCGCGGCAGCAAGGACAGCCAGCTGCGTTGATCGGCGCGCGCTGCGTGGGATACACGTCCGGGTTCTCGGCAGATGCGTTTTAGTCGCCCCTTCAGGAAGAAGCCCCGCACGTGGCGGGGCTTCGTCGTTACCGCGTGGCGGGCGTGGCTCAGCTGGCGCGCTTGAGCACCTGCTTGCGGTCGCGCATCACGTTGTGGCACTCGCGGACGCTGGGCAGCAGGGCCTGGGCTTCGGCGCGGGCGGTGGCCGGCGTGTCTTCATCGCTGATCGTTTCGTTGAACGCCTTCAGCAGGCGGTCTTCCGACTCTTCCAGCTCGGCGACGTAACCGTAGGTCGTGTCGCCCAGCGTTGCGCGCACCTTGCCGTAGAACTGCTGCATGCTGCCCACCATGGTGCCGTGCTCGGCCGGTGAACCGCCGGTGGACGCCACCACGGCGCTCAGACGCGCGACGATGTCCTGCTTGACGCCGGCGATGCGCGTGAAGAGCGCCGCCAGCTCCTGGTCCTTCACCTTGCCGGCGGCCTCGGTGTAGAAGCTGTGGCCGTCGCGGGCGATCTCGATCAGATCGTTGAGGCTGTGCTGGATCTTCTTCTGCGTGTTCATCATGAACTCCTGTCGTGGGATGGAGAGGGCGTGTTGCGCCCTTGGGAGACAACTTCCCCCATCGCACATCAACATCGTGTGACCGCGCGAGTGAAGCATTCATGCATGTCGTTCCCGCGCGAAGCGTTAGTGAAATTTTCATGAGCGTGATGCGAAAGGCGAAAGGGAGACCACGCCATCCATTCGAAAATCGCGTGCATGCGTGATCACGACGGCAGTCTGTTCGTGTCAGGGTTTCAGCTTCGCCGTGTCGGACACTGCGGCACCGGAACTCAAGATGCGCGCACCGCGGCCGCTACGATGTCGTCGACTATGCAATCGCAGGTGCGCACGTGGCATTACGGGCAATCATGAGCGGGTGGTGGAAGCGGGAACGGCGCCAGGCCGCGATATCCAGCGTGGCCATGGCGCCACACGCCGATATCACCGGCGTCGTGGCGGCCGAGCACGCGGCGCCTTCGCGCGACTGGGCGGGGCCGCTGCTGCGGCTGGCGCACCTGGATACCGATGCGTGCCTGTCGCCGGAAGACAGTCGAGCGGTGCTCGCGACGGCCCGCGGCGCGCTGGCGCGCTTCGCCGATGATCCGCAGCGGCTGCCGCGGCGACCACAACTGTTGCCACAACTGCTGGGGGCGCTGAACGATGACGACACCTCGGGCCGCGACATCGCCGGCATCATCGCGCGCGATCCGGCGCTGGCGGCCAACCTGCTGAAGCTGGCCAACAGTGCGCTCTACCGGCGCGACACGCTGGCAGTGGAAAGCCTGGACCGCGCGGTGGCGATGGTCGGCGTGGATGGCCTGCGTCATCTGGTCGCGGTGGCACTGATGCAGCCGGTGATGCGGGTGGAAGGCGGTGTGTTCGGGCGGCTGCCGGAACTGGTCTGGGAGCATACCCAGCGCACCGCGCTGGTCGCGGCACGGCTGGCCGGTCCGTCGGGTCGCGAAGCGGTCTTCGCCGCCCAACTGCTGGCGCTGCTGCAGGGCCTGGGCGCCATCGTCGTGGTGCAGGTGCTGCGCGATGCGGCGGCAGGATCGGCGGGGCGCGTGCCCGATGCGGCCGCGATGGCCAGGGTGCTGCACCGCTGGTCGCCGCGACTGGGATGCGCCGTCGCCCGCGAGTGGGGCCTGTCCGAGCGCTTGATGCAGGCCCTGCGCGAGCAGACGGCGGACGACGTGGCGACGCTCGGTCCGCTCGCGCGTGTGCTGGCCAGTGCGGCGCCCGAAGCCGGTGACGCGATGGAGAATCCGCCGGTAGCCAACGCGGCCTGAGGCCGGGCGCGTTGTTCGTCCAGCGTCGGTCGACGCGCGCGCTTATCGCGGCGGCGGCATTGCCTCAGGCGCGCTGGCGCGCCGCCTGCGCCGCGAACAAGGCATCGGCTTCCATCGGTTCGCCCATCAGATAGCCCTGGTAGAGGTCGCACCCCAGGCGTCGCAGTTGCTGGCGCTGGCCGAGGGTTTCCACGCCCTCGGCCACGACCCGCAGGTTGAGCGTCTTGCCCAGGGCGATGATCGACGACACGATGGCGGCGTCTTCGGCATTGGATTCCAGCTCGCGCACGAAGGCGCGGTCGATCTTCAGCTCCGATGCCGGCAGCCGCTTCAGGTACAGCAGGCTGGAATAGCCGGTGCCGAAGTCGTCGATGGAGATCTTCACGCCCATCCGCGTGAGTTCATCGAGGATGCCGAGGCTGGCGTCGGCATCGCGCATGGCGGTGGTCTCGGTGATCTCCAGCGTCAGGCTGCTGGCCGGCACGTCATGCCTGCGCAGCGCATCGGCGACGATCGCCACCAGGTTGGGCGACGAGAACTGGAGCGGCGACAGGTTGATCGCCACGTTCGTCACGCCGTGTCCTTCCTCGCGCCAGGCGCGCATCTGGCGACAGGCCTCGTCCAGCACCCAGTCGCCGATGGGCAGGATCAGGCCGCTGCGCTCGGCGGCGGGAATGAAGGCGCCCGGCGCCAGCAGGCCGAGCTCGGGATGCCGCCAGCGCAGCAGCGCCTCGGCACCGACCATGTCGTAGTGCGGTGCGGAGAACTTGGGCTGGTAGTACAGCACCAGTTCGTCGCGCTCGACCGCGCGCCGCAGTTCGTTCAACAGCTTCAGCTGCTGGTGGGCGCTGATGTTCATCGAGGGCGCGAAAAACGTGTATCCGTTCCGGCCGTTGTCCTTGGTGTGGTACATGGCCGCGTCGGCATGCGCCATCAGCTCGCGCTCGCTGTCGCCGTCGGACGGATACAGCGCGATCCCCATGCTGGCCGTCACCTGCAACTCGGCGCCGTGGACGTGCAGGGCGGTGGTGCCGATGGCGTCGATGATCCGCTGGGCCACCATGGCGGCGTCCTCGGGGTCGGTGGCGGCCACCACCAGCACGAATTCGTCGCCGCCCAGCCGCGACAGCGTGTCCTGGCCGCGCAGCAGGCCGCGCACACGCGTGGCCACCTCCACCAGCAGCGTGTCGCCGGCCTGGTGTCCGTAGGCATCGTTGATGCCCTTGAATCCGTCCAGGTCCAGGAACATGACCGCGAACTGTTCGTGCTTGCGCCTGGCCTTCTCGATGGCCTGCTCGATGCGGTCCTGCAGCAGGATGCGGTTGGGCAGGCGGGTCAGCGGGTCGTGCAGCGCGGCCTGCAGCAGTTCCTCGTTGGCGCGCGCCAGCGAATGCGCCAGGTGGTGCGTTCGCGAGTGCATCTGCCGGTCCAGCACCGAGACGATCAGCGCGATGCCCATGATGGCCACCGTCGCCACCACCACCAGGATCGCCAGCCACTGGGTGGGCACGCCGCCGTCGCGCGCGGCGCCACACCAGCTGTCGGTGGGAAACTGCGCCGCCGCCATGCCGGTGTAGTGCATGCCGACGATGGCGAAGCCCATCACCACCGCCGCGAGCGCGCGCAGCAGGTACTTGCGGCGACCACCGCTGCGCAAGTGGAAGGCGATCCAGAGCGCCGCACCGGACGCGGCCACCGCGATCGCGATGGACAGCGTGAACCAGCCGGGGTGGTAGTCGATGCCAGGCTGCATCTGCAGCGCCGCCATGCCGATGTAGTGCATCAGCGCGATGCCGCTGCCCATAAGCACCGCGCCCAGCAGCAGCCGGCGATGCGGTAGCTGCGGCCGCGACACCAGCCACAGCGCGAACGCCGACGAACCGACCGCGGCCAGCATCGAGCAGAAGGTGAGGGTGAGGTCGTATCCCAGCGGAATCGGCAGATCGAAGGCCAGCATGCCGACGAAATGCATCGACCACACGCCCAGCCCCATCGCGAACGCGCCACCGGCCAGCCACCAGCGCGCCGCCGTGCCCTGCGTGGTGGCGACACGGCCGGCCATGTCGAGCGCGGTATACGAGGCGAGGATGGCGACCAGCAGGGAGAAGAGAACGAGGATCTCGTTGTACGTGCCGGTCATGGGGAGGATCGTGGCCCGTGGGGAGGGCTCTCCAGATGACGGTATCGGCGCCGTCTCGCTGTTCTTGAGCGTCGCATCGCAGCGCAGGCGCGTGCAGCCTGGGCCTGCTCGGCAGCAGCGAGGTTCACCACGGCACAGTGCTTGCATGACAGGCATCGCGGGATCAGGTGAGCGCGAGCACTGGAGCAGGCGCGGCCGTGCCGCTAAGATGCGGTACGAATGCTGCCTTCCGTCAAGCGGAAGGGCAGCGTTCGATCCGGCATGTCGGGGACGTCATTCTTCAAGGCGGGCATGTGCGGGCGATGCGGGTGGGCGCCGACCGGCGTTTCGCCGTCTGTTGCGGTCAAGCGATCACGTTGTGTCGGGGGAAAACCACATGTTGCCTTACCTTTGCGGCGCTACGCGCCGTGCGCCCGCGTTCGTGCGACTGCTTGGCCACGGCCTGTTGGCCTGTTTGATGCTGGCCGCAGTACCGGCGGGCGCGGCGACACTGACGTTCACCAGCGACACCGGTCTCGGAGACGGCATTGCCTCCGACGGTGACGGCGGGTCGGGCGATATCCCCGGGCTGTCGATACAGGTCTACAACATCAGCAACGTCAGCGGCGCCAGCGTCGGCGTGATCCACTGGCGCGACGGCGCCTGGATCTCCAGCGACGATTTGGGCTATTCGGCCCTCACCTTCGATGATGGCGCGAATGGGTTCACCAAGGGCATGGCGGTCCGCTCTGCGGACGGCAGCGAGTTCAAGCTCACGTCGTTCCGGTACTACAGCTGGGGCGAGACCTCGCCCATGACCAATACCGTCGTGGGCTACCGGGACGGCACCCAGGTGGCATCGATGACTTTCCAGGGCTACGATCCGGACGGCACGCCGCAGACGGTGTCGTTGGGGCCGACGTTCTCGTATGTGGACGACGTCAGGCTGTTCACGTCCGCGGGTGGCGTAAACGGGGGTGCGGGCAGTTGGCACTCGATGAACAACATCGTCATCGATCCAGCCATACCGCCGGATACCACGCCGCCGACCGTCGATTCGGTGACGTCCAGTGCGACAAACGGTACCTACAGCGTGGGAAGCGTCATCGCACTGCAGGTGGCTTTCAGCGAGAACGTCGATGTCGTCGGCACGCCGCAGCTGACGATCGAAACCGGTACCACCGATCGTACCGTCAACTACACGAGCGGCAGCGGCAGCAGCACGCTGACCTTCAACTACACCGTACAAGCCGGCGACACGGCGGTCGATCTGGACTACGTGTCGACCACATCGTTGTCGCTGAATGGCGGCGCGATCCGTGACGCCGCCGCCAACGTTGCCACACTGACACTGCCTTCACCCGGAGCGGCGGGCTCGCTCGGTGCGAACAAGAATCTGGTGATCGACGGCGTCGTGCCCACGGTCACGTCCATCACTTCGTCCACATCGAATGGCGCCTATGCATCCGGTGCGGCGATCAGCGTGCAGGTCAATTTCAGCGAGTCCGTGACCGTCATCGGCACGCCGCAGCTGACGCTGGAGACCGGCAGCGTCGACCGCGCGGCCAACTACGCCAGCGGCAGTGGCACCAGCACCTTGACGTTTGCCTACACCGTGCAGGCTGGCGACGTCAGCGGCGATCTCGACTATGTGTCGACGAATTCGCTGGCGCTGAACGGCGGCACGATCAGGGACGCCGCCTCCAACGACGCCTCGCTGCTGCTGGCCACACCGGGCACGGCCGGGTCGCTGGGAGCCAACAAGGCGTTGGTGGTGGATGGGGCACCGCCCGCCGTCACCGGCATCACCGTGAGCGGTTCGCCTGCGGGCACCGCCACCAGCGTCACCTTCACGGTGGCGTTCAACGAGTCGGTGGCCAACGTGTCGACCGATGACTTCGCGCTGGCGACGACGGGCACGGCCACGGGCACGATCAGCAGCGTTTCGGCGAGCAGCGGCACCTCGATCAACGTCACCGTGAGCGGCATTGCCGGCAACGGCGACCTGAGACTGAATCTCAACGGGTTCACCGATATTGCGGACGCGGCCGGCAACAGCGGGCCCGCGGCATTCACCAGCGGGTCAACGCATACCGTCGCCATTCCCACCGCGCCTTCCGCGCCGACCATCGGCTCGGCCACGGCCGGCGATGCCCAGGCCAGCGTCACCTTTGTCGTGCCTGACAGCAACGGCGGTTCGGCGATCACCACGTACACGGCCACCGCCAGTCCCGGCGGTGCGTTCGGCACGTGCGCAGGGCCGGCCGCCTGTACCGCCACGGTGGCGGGGCTCAGCAACGGCACCGCGTATACGTTCACCGTGACTGCGACCAACGCCATCGGAACGAGTGTCGCGTCGGCGGCGTCGAACGCCGTCACGCCGAAGGGCAGCCAGACGCTCACCTTCGCCAACCCCGGCGCACAGAACTTCGGCACCACGCCGACACTGCCGGCGACATCGACCTCGGGACTGGCGCCGAGCTTCAGCTCGTCGACCACCGGCGTCTGCACGATCACGGCGAGCGGCACGCTGACCTTCGTCACCGCGGGTACCTGCACGATCGATGCCGACCAGGCCGGCAATGCCGCGTGGAATGCGGCGGCCACGGTGACGCAGACCTTCACCGTCAACGCGGTGACGCCCGGCGCGCCGACCATCGGTAGTGCGACGGCGGGCGACACCGAGGCCACGTTGTCGTTCACCGCGCCAGCGTCCACCGGCGGCGCGTCGATCCTCGCCGGAGGCTATACGGTCACCGCGAACCCGGGTGGCGCGACCGGCACCGGCTCCAGTTCGCCGATCACCGTGACCGGGCTGACCAATGGCGTGTCCTACACGTTCACGGTGACCGCGACCAATTCCGCCGGCACGGGCGCGGCCTCCGCCGCCTCGAACAGCGTCACGCCGGCGTCGCCGCAGACCATCACCTTCAACAATCCGGGTGGGCAGATCTTCGGCACCTCGCCGACGCTCGGCGCGACGGCCAGTTCCGGACTGCCGGTGTCGTTCACCTCCGCCACGCCGGGCGTCTGCACGATCACGCCGGGCGGCACGCTGACCTTCCTGTCGGCGGGCACCTGCACGATCGACGCCAACCAGGCAGGCGACAGCAGCTACCTGCCGGCGCCGCCGCGCAGCCAGTCGTTTGGCGTCCAGCCCGTGGTACCGGCGGCACCCACCATCGGCACCGCGATCGCAGGCGATACGCAGGCGAGCGTTGCGTTCGCCGCCCCGCTGAACATCGGCGGATCGGCCATCACCAGTTACACCGTGACCGTCAACCCGGCCGATGTGGCGCCGATACAGGGCGCGTCGTCGCCCATCGTCGTCACCGGCCTGACCAACGGGCAGGCGTACACCTTCAGCGTGACGGCGGACAATGTGGCGGGCACGGGTCCTGCGTCGGCGGCCTCCAACAGCATCACGCCGGCGGCGACGCAGACCATCACTTTCAACAACCCCGGTGCGCAGAACTTCGGTACCACGCCGACGCTGACCGCAACATCGGATTCGGGCCTGACGCCGACGTTCACTTCGTCCACGACAGGCGTGTGCACCATCACCAGTGGCGGTGCGCTGACCTTCGTTACTGCGGGTACCTGCACGATCAACGCCGACCAGGCAGGGAACGGCACTTACCTCGCCGCTCCGCAGGTCACCCGTACGTTCACCGTCAACGCGGTAGTGCCGGGCGCGCCGACGATCGGCACGGCCACGATGGCCAGCCCGACCGAAGTGGACGTGGCGTTCACGGCGCCGGTCAGTACCGGCGGCATCGCCATCACCGGATACACGGTGACCGCCAATCCGGGCGGAGCCACCGCGAGCGCGGCCGGCAGTCCGATCCGCGTCACCGGCCTGACGCCGGGCACCAGCTACACGTTCACCGTGACGGCGACGAACAGCGCGGGCACGGGTCCGGCCTCGGCGGCGTCCAATGCCGTGGTGACGGCGGCGACGCAGGTCATCACGTTCGCCAACCCGGGTGCGCAGGACTTCGGCACCGCGCCGACGCTGTCGGCGACGGCGGATTCGGGATTGCCGGTGAGCTTCGCTTCGACGACGCCATCGGTGTGCACGGTCACGTCGAGCGGTGCGCTGACGTTCCTCACTGCGGGCAACTGCACGATCACCGCCGACCAGGCCGGTGATGCCAGCCATCTGCCTGCTGCGCAGGTCAGCCAGACGTTCGCGGTGAATGCGGTGGCGCCCGGTGCTCCCGTGATCGGCACGGCCACGATGGCCTCACCCACCTCGGTGACGGTGACGTTTGCCGCGCCGGGCTTCACCGGTGGCGCGCCGGTCACCGGCTACACGGTCACGGCCAGTCCCGGCGGCATCACCGCCACCGGTGTGGGAAGTCCGATCACGGTGAGCGGCCTGGCCAGTGGCACCGCCTACACGTTCTCGGTGACCGCGCAGGGCGGTGCGGGCAGCAGTGCGGCGTCGGCGGCGTCGAACGCGGTCACGCCGATCCCGGCACTCGATGTTGCGGACGCCAGCGCCACGCTGGCCTACGGTGCGCCGGCCACGCCGGTGACGCTGGTGGTCACGGGCACGGCGACCTCGGTCGCGGTGGTCACGCCGCCCGCCCACGGCACCGCGACCGCGAGCGGCACCACGATCACCTACCAGCCGAACCCGGGCTATGCCGGGCCGGACAGCTTCACCTACACGGCCAGCGATGCCTACCAGACGACCGCGGCCGCGACGGTGACGATCAGCGTCACGGCGCCGACCGTGGCGCTGGACGCGACCAACCCCGTGGACGGCACCGGCGGCAACGCTTACACGCATGCGTTCGTCGCCAGTGGCGGCGCATCGCCGTACACCTTCCAGCTAACCGGCGGCGCGCTGCCGGCCGGTCTGGTGCTGGGCACCGACGGCCGTATCAGCGGCACGCCGACGGCGGCGGGCAGCTTCAGCCTGACCGTCCAGGTCACCGACAGCAGCACGGGTCTGGGTCCGTTCACGACGCAGCGGCAGTACACCTTGCAGGTAGCCGCACCGCAGCTGGTGTTCGCGCTGCCGGTGCTGCCGCCCGCCACGCACGCCGGTGCGCTCAACCAGACGCTGACGGTCAGCGGCGGTACCGCGCCGTACACCTACACGGTGACCGCAGGCTCGCTGCCGCAGGGCGTGTCGCTGAGCGCTGTCGGCGTGCTGTCGGGTGCGCCTGCGCAGTCCGGCAGCTTCGCCTTCACCATCGAAGTGCGCGATGCGAATGGCTTCACCGGCGCGCAGGCGTATGAACTGGTCGTGGCGCAGGCGGCGCAGGCGATCACCGGCTTCGGCGCGAATCCTGCCGCACCGGTGTTCACGCCCAACGGCACGTTCGCGCTGGTGGCGACCGGCGGTGTCTCCGGCAATCCGGTGGTGTTCGCCAGCACCACGCCGCAGGTGTGCCAGGTGAGCGGTGCGACCGTCACCATGCTGGCCGCGGGACGCTGTTCGCTGACCGCCGACCAGGCGGGCGATGCCAACCACCAGGCGGCGCCGCAGGCACAACTGGAGGTGGAGATCGCCGCAGCCGTGCCGACGCTGGTGTGGCCGGAGGAGCTGCGCAAGGTCTATGGCGAACCCGCGTTCGACCTGACCAATCCGCAGAGCCCCAGTGCCGGTGCCTTCACCTTCACCAGCAGCGATCCGGACGTGGCCAGCATCAACGGCCGCACCGTGACCCTGCACGCGGAAGGCGAGACCGTCATCACCGCGACCCAGGCCGCCGCAGGCAGCTACGCCGCGGCAAGCGTGGAGATGCGGCTGCAGGTCGAAGTGCGTCCCGACCCGACCCGCGATCCGGGCGTGGTCGGCCTGCTGCAGGCGCAGGTGGATGCGAGTGTGCGCTTCGCCAATGCGCAGCAGTCGAACATCCGCGACCGCTTGCGCCAAGTGCGCAGCGGCGCCAACGCGTCCAGCAACACGGTCACGCTGGCGTACGCCGGTGGCGAGGACCGCCAGGGGCTGTCGGTACCGGTGGGGCAGGCGACGGGTGGCACGTTGCCGGCGCTGCCGCAAGGCTGGGGTGCGTGGGCAGCCGGTACGGCCACGTTCGGCAAGAGCGGTCGGGTGGGCGGCTACGACTTCCAGAGCGATGGCATCACGCTGGGTGCGGACCGTGCGGTCGGCGAGCATCTGCTGCTGGGCGTGGCGGGCAGCCTGGCGCGCAACGACAGCGATCTCGACGGCACCACGTCGCGGCTCAAGGCCGACCAGCGCTCGCTGGCGCTGTACGGCCTGTGGCGCCGCGGCGAGCATCTGTTCGTGGACGGCATGCTGGCCACCGGCCGCCTGGATTTCGACATCCGCCGCTGGAGCGATGACGCCGGCGCCCTGGGGACGGCCGCACGCGACGGCGAGCAGTGGTTCGGCTCGCTGGCGCTGGGCTACGAGCACCGTGGCGAACGGATGGCGCTGACCGGTTATGGCCGGTTCGACGCCAGCCGTACCACCCTCGACGCTTACCGCGAGTACGGGCTGGATATCTACGACCTGGCGTATCGCCGGCAGGAAGTGGAGAACAGCACGTTCGCGCTGGGCATCGAAGGCAGCTACCAGGTCGGCGGTGCGAACGGGCGTTACCGGCCGTTCTGGACCCTGGAGTATCGCCAGGCGATCGATGACAAGGGCGAGGCCGCGATGAACTACGTGGTGTGGCCGCATCCCACCGACTACCGCCTGGGCATGCAGAGCTACAACGACAACGCGCTGTCGCTGGCGGCGGGCCTGGACGTGAAGCTGCGCCCGGGCTGGCTGCTGTCCTTGCTGTTCGGCCACGAGCAGGCCAGCAACCGCACCCAGGGCAGCACCATTGGCCTGCGCCTGTCGTACGGGCAGCCGTCCAGTGGCGGGTTCGTGCGGGACGACGGCACGACGGCCAGTGAAGCCGCCCGTCGCTGCGGACGCCGGTGTGCGGACCCCTCGGAGGCGCCACGCTGAGCGGGCCGTCCGCAGGCCTCTGATCGCCTTCTGCATCACGGGAAGCCCGGCCATCGCCGGGCTTCCTTTTTTGCGATCTGTCGGCCGGTGCCCGGCACGTCGACCGCGCTCCCAGCACCTTTGGCACAGTCCGGAAACCGGCGGCAGCGCTACCCTCCCAGGCACGCCCGCGCGCGATGCGCGCCCGCCCTGACTTCCGGAGAACGCTGTTGAAGAAGACCCTGCTGTCCGCCGCCACCCTGTTGGCCCTGGCTACCACCGCCCCGCTGGCCGCCCACGAAGACCGCGCCTGTCTCGATGACGGCTGCACGCTGCAGTCGCTGTTCGCCGAATCCGACACCGGTGGCACGGCCGCCGGCGCGACGATCCCCGCCCGCCGCTTCGGCAGCTGGGGCATCGACACCGCCGGCATGGACCGCCAGGCCGAGCCGGGCACGGATTTCTTCCGCTACGTCAGCGGCACCTGGGCCGACACCACGCAGATTCCGGCCGACCGCTCCAGCTACGGCGGTTTCGCCATCCTGCGCGACCTGTCCGAGGCGCGCCTGCGCGTGCTGGTGGAAGGCTATGCGCTGGGCGATCCCGCGACCGGCGGCGACGCCGCCAAGATCGCCGCGCTGTACCGGGGGTTCATGGACGAGACCGCTGTCGAGGGCCTCGGTGCCAAGCCGTTGCAGCCGGTGCTGGCCGACATCCGCGCGGCCCAGGACAAGGACGCCCTGGCCCGGCTCATGGGACAGCGGGGCGGGTTCTACGACAGCTTCTTCAACCTCAGCGTCAGCGATGACCAGAAGAATCCGGACGTCTACGCGCTGTACCTGAGCCAGGGCGGCCTGGGCCTGGGCGACCGCGAGATGTACCTGCGCGAGAATTTCGCGCCGCAGCGCGAGCGTTACCAGGCCTACATCGCGCAGATGCTGCAGCTGGCCGGCTGGGCGCAGCCGCAGGACAACGCGAAGGCGATCCTGGCACTGGAAACCCGCATCGCCGAGGCGCACTGGACCCGTGCCGAGAGCCGCAACCGCGACAAGACCTACAACCCGCTGGCGCTGGCCGACTTCGCCACGACCTCGTCGGGCTTCCCGTGGGCCGCGTTCTTCACGGCGGCCGGCGTCGAGGGCGCGGACCGTGCGGTCATCCGCCAGGACAGCGCCATCCCGAAGATCGCCGCGATCTTCGCCGACACCGACGTCGCCACGCTGCAGGCCTGGCAGGCCTTCCACGCCACCGACAACGCGGCGCCGCTGCTGTCGAAGGACTTCTCGGTGGCGCAGTACGAGTTCCGCGACAAGTTCCTGTCCGGGCAGCCGCAGCAGCGTGAGCGCTGGAAGCGCGGCGTGTCCTTCGCCGAATCGGCGATGGGCGAAGCGATCGGCCGCGATTACGTGCAGCTGTATTTCCCGCCGGATGCGAAGGCCAAGATGGACGCGCTGGTCGCCAACGTGAAGGCGGCGATGGGCGCCCGCCTGGATACGCTGGCATGGATGAGCCCGGCAACCAAGGCCGAAGCGCACGCCAAGCTGGCCGGGTTCGGCCTGAAGATCGGCCATCCCGACAAGTACCGCGACTACAGCGCGCTGGTGGTGAAGAACGGCGACCTGTTCGGCAACGCGCAGCGCGCCGGCCAGTTCGAGTGGGACTACCGCCGCAAGCGCGTCGGCCAGCCGGTGGACAAGGGCGAATGGGGCATGACCCCGCAGACCGTCAATGCCTACTACAACTCGGTGAAGAACGAGATCGTGTTTCCGGCCGCCATCCTGCAGCCGCCGTTCTTCGATCCCGACGCCGATCCGGCGGTGAACTATGGCGGCATCGGCGGCGTGATCGGCCACGAGATCATCCACGGCTTCGACGACCAGGGCCGCAAGTCCGACGGCAAGGGTGTGCTGCGCGACTGGTGGACCGCCGAGGACGCGGCCAAGTTCGAGGTGCAGGCCGCCAGGCTGGGTGCGCAGTACGAGGCGTACGTGTTCCCGCAGCTGCCCGGCATGCACATCAACGGCCGCGTGGCGATGGGCGAGAACATAGGCGACCTGGGCGGCCTGACCATCGCGCTGGAGGCCTATCACCGCTCGCTGGACGGCAAGCCGGCACCGGTGATCGACGGCTTCACCGGAGACCAGCGCTTCTTCATGGGCTGGGGCCAGGTGTGGCGTACGCTGTGGCGCGACGATGCGCTGCGCCAGCAACTGGTCAACGGCACGCATTCGCCGGGCCACATCCGCGCCTTCGCACCGCTGCGCAACATCGACGCGTGGTACGACGCGTTCGGCGTGAAGCAGGGCGATCCGCTGTACATCGTGCCGCAGGACCGCGTGCGGATCTGGTGACCGCCTCGGGACGCCGCCCCAGCGGCGGCGTCCCGTCGTAGCGTGCGCCATGCGCACGACACGCGGCGCTTGGCGAATGCGTGCATGCGGCGGGTTGAATGCGGTCGTGCGCACGGCGCACGCTACGTACATACGGGACTCCTGAGTCGCGATGCCTGTGCCCGGCACGCGCGCTGAACACGGGTAGCCGCTCCGGAGGCGGCGCCCCTCGCTTTTCGTAGCGTGCGCCATGCGCACGAGGCACGCGCGGCATGCGGCATTCGTGCATGTGGGACGCGTGGAATGCGGTCGTGCGCATGGCGCACGCTACGTACACGCAGGCGGCCTCAAGGGGTCGCGATGCCCGTGTTTGGCTTGCATCGCCCGGCGCACGCACCGATGATGCGGGGCATCCTCGTTTCCCGTGCGTTTCGCGTCATGCCCGCCACCCCCGCGTCCACCCCGCAAGGCGACCTGTTCGGCGGCCCGCAGCCGGGCCGAATGCATCGCCTGTTCTTCGCGCTGGTGCCCTCGGCCGGCGAGCGCGAGGGCCTGCGGCATCGCGCCGACGACCTGAAGGCGGCGTTCCCGCAGGCACGCTGGGTGCGCCCCGAGCGCTACCACCTGACCCTGCATTTCCTCGGCGAAAGCGATGGGCCGCGCGAGGACCTGGTGCGCACGGCGCACGACGCCATGCAGGGCTGGCAGCCGGAACCGGTCGGGATCACCCTCGACCATCTGCTGTGCCTGGGCAATCCGAAGCAGCCCGCGCTGACGCTGGCGGCGCTGCACCCGTCGCCGGCGGTGGTGGCGTTCTGGCGCAATCTTCAGCAGCGCCTTTTGCGCGCCGGCTTCAAACAGCACGTGGGGCGCAGCTTCGTGCCGCACCTGACCCTGGCCTACGTGCCGCCGCGCACCGCGCCGGTGGACGTGCCGCCGTTGGTGCTGCACCCGCAGGGCGTGCATCTGCTGCAGAGTATCGAGGGCGAGGCGGACTACGACGTGCTGGGCGAGTGGCCGCTGGGGTGAAGCGGGCGATTCAGTGCGCCAGCCGCCGCAAGGCATCCAGTTTGGCGTGGTAGAGCCGGCGCTGGTCGCCTTCGCTGAGACGCTCTGCACGCGCCAGCGCCTTGCCGGCGCGGCGGTGGTCGCCTTGCAGGAAGTAGGCGCGTGCCAGGCCGAAATGGAAGCGGTGTTCGTCGGGGAACAGCTTGATCGCCTGGCGGTAGTCGCGGATGGCCAGTGCGAAGTTGCCCTCGCGCTCGTGCTGGGCGCCCTGCAGGAAGTGATGGAACGGGTCCCGTGCCTGCACGCGCTGCAGGCGGGCCTGCAGTTGTCCGGCCGCTTCGACATCGCCTGTGCGCTGGTAGTGCGCGGCCAGGTTGGACAGGGCGCCGGGCGCCATGGGATCCAGTCGTAGCGCTTGCAGGTAGTGCTGTTCGGCCTGCGCCGGATCGCCATGCCGCAGATGCAGCACGCCGGTGTTGCTCCAGGTCACCGCGTAGGTGGGGTCCAGCCCCTTCGCCACGCCCGCATAGCGCAGTGCATCGTCCAGTCGGCCGGCTTCCAGCAGGTCGGCGGCGCGGTTGTTGTAGTAGTGCACCAGCAGGCGCGCGTCGCTGATCTCGCGGGGCGGCTTGCGGGCGATCACCTGGTCCCAAGCGACGTCCACCGTCAGTTGGCGGTGCCGGATGCGCACGCCTGCATTGACGTGGTGGGTGCGGTAGAGGGTGTCCTGTTCCTGCCGCCACGCCAGGGTTTCGTCGATCTGCTGGCCGTAGGCCTGCAAGCCGGCTTCCCGCGCCAGCGCGATGGCGAGCAGGGTGAAGCTGAGGCAGTTGGCCTGGCGGGTGGCGTAGGCCTCCGCCACGGTGTGGTTGGCGGTGATGTCGTAGCGCATGCCCAGGTCGTCGGGCGAGAACAGGAACTCGACCATCCGCCGCAGGCGCTGCTCGGACTTGCGGGGCGTCGTCAGCACCTTGGCGTGGAACTCGCGGCGCAGCGGCTCGGGCAGGGCCATGACCTCGGCCGGCGTCGGCGGTTGCGCGGAGGGCGCCGGGGCGGCGGCGGGGGCCAGTCCGGCCATGGCCAGCGTGGCGGCCATCAGGGTGGCGATCATCGTGCGGCCCTCATCGAGGAGAACGATGCTCGCAGTCTATGCGCTGTGGCGATGCAGCATGGGCGGCCCCGGCGTTAGGATGTGCGCATGGATGCCGCCGCCCACCTGATCGCCTGCCCGCACTGCGCCGCGATGAACCGCGTGCCGTCGGAGCGGCTGGCCGAGGCGCCGCAGTGCGGGCGCTGCCACGAGGCGCTGTTCACCGGGGTGCCGCTGGCGCTGGGGGAGGCGGACTTCGATCGCCACGCGCTGCGCAGCACGTTGCCGTTGCTGGTCGATTTCTGGGCGCCCTGGTGCGGGCCGTGCCTGCAGATGGCGCCGCATTTCGAGCGTGCGGCGGGCCTGCTGGAGCCGGCCATGCGGCTGGCCAAGGTGGACACCGACGCCAGCCCGGGGCTGGGCAACCGCTTCGGCATCCGCAGCATCCCGACCCTGGTGCTGTTGCAGGGTGGCCGCGAGATCGCCCGGCAGAGCGGGGCGATGCAGACGGAGGGGATTGTGCGGTGGGTGAGGGAACAACGGATTTGACTCGAACCGGCGAGGATCATTGTCTGGCGTCCGTGTCATGAGCCTACGGATCTCGCTGGGCCCGGAATGCGCGGGGACGGCGATAGCCGCCTCACCCGTGGGCACGACACGCCTGTTCCTGCATCCATTGCAGGAACGGGATGAAGCCGACTACTGCGCCTGGTTTTCCGATCCTCTTGTGATGGCGCACATCGGGGCCCCTCTTGATCATTCCCAGGCGCAGCGAGCGTTCCGCGCGAGCCTTGCCATGATGCGTAATCCGAAGCCCTCCGCTTGGCTCTGGAGGGCGTCGACACGCGAGGCGGACGATACCGTCGGCCTTGTGGGTCTGGTGGTGAGGGAAGGCCTGCCGGAGATCGGATCCGTCATTGTCCCTTCGCAACAGGGCAAGGGCTACGCGTATGAGGCACTGAGTCGTGTACGCGACGAAGGATTCGCGCGGTTGGGCCTGCCTGCCCAATACGGCTGCCAACTTCCATCGAACCATCGCTCCATCGGCCTGATGAACAAACTGGGTTTCCAGCAGATGTCGGGGCGTCAGGATCGGATTCATTGGCATCTCTCCCGTGATCAATGGACGACAGGCCTTGGGCGTGGGGCGACTTAGCCCTGATACTGCGTGTCTGGGGCACACGGGGAATTCATCGCATGAGTGGTCACAAGGGAAGCCTCGCCTGCGTGGGCGTAGGCATGACGCTGGGGGCGCATCTGGCG
This sequence comes from Pseudoxanthomonas sp. LH2527, assembly GCF_022539275.1. Taxonomy (NCBI): domain Bacteria; kingdom Pseudomonadati; phylum Pseudomonadota; class Gammaproteobacteria; order Lysobacterales; family Lysobacteraceae; genus Pseudoxanthomonas; species Pseudoxanthomonas sp. LH2527. The sequence continues at coordinate 40,242 of NZ_JAKZBW010000030.1, forward strand.
CCCCGGGCGCGCAGCCATATCGAGCAGGCGGATGTCGTATTCGTTGCAGTGTCCGATCCGCTGGTGGAGTTATGGATTCAGGGCATGGGTAAGGACGTGCGGAGCCTGCAACCGTTCTATTCCGAGGGGAAGCCGCGAACGGATACCTATCGCGAGATGGTGGATGCGATGTTGATGGAGGTTCGCGCAGGCAAGCGGGTGTGCGGTGCCTTCTACGGCCATCCTGGCGTATTTGCCGTCGTCCCTCATCGCGCCATCGCGCTGGCGCGCTCCGAAGGATTCGACGCGGTGATGGAAGCGGCAGTGTCTGCGGAAGACTGCTTGTACGCGGACCTCGGGATCGATCCCGGATCGGTCGGCTGCCAGCACTACGAGGCCAGTCAGTTCATGTTCTACCGGCGAACGATCGATCCATCTGCCTATCTGGTGCTGTGGCAGATCGGCGTGGCTGGCGATCCATCGCTGGCACGATTCGCCACGGGTGCGGCCTATAGGCAACTGCTGCTGGAATTGCTGGCGCAGCACTATCCCGAGGACCATGAGGTCATCGCCTACGAGGCGTCGACCATCCCCATAGCTCCTCACCGGGCCGATCGCATGCCGCTTGGAAGTCTGCCTCAGGCTGCCTTGAGTCTGGCAACGACGCTGGTGATCCCGCCTGCGGTCGCCTTGCAACGGGACGCCGCCATGGTGGCCAGGCTCTTGGCGCTGTCTGGCCGGGCGCAGGGTAGTGATTTCGCCTGAAAACGGCTATCTTCCGGACGGGGGCGGGACGGGGCGAAACCCCCGTCTCGCGAACGGTCGAATCTGGATAAGGGGCAGCGGTTTGTCGAGCTGGCCCGACGGATGGCCGCATTCTTGTCGCGCTTTAGGGGGAAACTATGTCGGACCGTATGGTGAAGTGTCTTGAAGGACTGGGGAGCGATGCGTCGGCATCGTTCTTGAATCGCGAACAGTACGCGGCGGTGGTGGGTGCGATGGGGCTTCCCGAAGCTGAGCAGTCAGCGCTGCTTGGCCGCGATGTCCAGCGTATCAATGATCTCCTGGGTGGCCGGCCGCAGATGGTCTGCGCCATCTTTGCGCCCGAGGAGAGCCCACTCAAGGAAGGAGAGGATGGGGATGGACAGAAAGATGGCGAAGAGCATCCGGATGAGGATGCGCCGCTCAACTGAGTTGCGCAGTCGGGATGTCAGGAAGACCGTCATCCATGCGTGGATGACGGCGCTGTTTGCGTTTGTGTTGCTGGCCAGTCCCGCCGCGTTTGCTGCGGGACCTGAGCGCGTGGGCGAGTTGCTGGAAAGGGCTGAGCAGCTGCGCAGTTCCGACGCGCTGGCTTTCAGGCGACTGTTGAGCGAGGCGAACGAGTCGCGCGCGGATGCCAGCGAGGCACAGCGCGAGCAGATGGACTATTTGAACGCCTACGCGCTGAACACCTCGGGTCGCTTCTCCGAGGCCATCGCGGCTACCAAAAGGCTGCTTGCCACCACGACGAACAAGAACCTGCGCGTGCGTGCCAGCGCGCTGCTGGTGAACAGTTACGGCGCTACCCGGCAGTTTGCCGAGGGACTCAGGCAGCTCGAGCGCACGCTGGAGTGGCTGCCGGAGAGTGACGATCCCCGCATGCACGTTCACGCGATGGTCTCGGCCAGCATTCTTTACAACCTGATCGGGCAATACGAGCACGGTCTGGAATACGCCACCAAGTTGCAGCAGCAAACCCTGAACGAGCGCGAGCAGTGTTTCGCGCGGTACACAGAAGCGGAAGCACGGTTCTTCATGGGCAAGGCCTCCGACAGCGCGGACATCGCGTCGGTGATCGAGTTCTGCGCCTCGATCCGCGAGGCGATTCTGTCCAATCTGGGACGCCAACTGCTGGCGCGTCAATTGGCGGATAACGGACAGCGCAGCAAGGCCATCGCGCTGCTGCAGACACATTTGCGTGACGTCGAAGCGACCCGTTATCCCCGCCTGATCGGCGAAGTCCATGCGCTTCTTGCGCAGTATCTGCTCGAAGACGAGGATTTCGGTGGTGCCGAACAGCATGCGAAAGCGGCCGTCGCGTATGCGAGCGATATTGCGTATTCACAGCCGCTCGTCATGGCGTACCACACGCTTTACGACGTGGCACAGCGCAAGGGTGACGCACAGCTGGCTCTCAACTATTTCAGGAAGTACGCCGAAGCGGACAAGGCGTATCTCAATGAAGTGAAGGCGCGGGAGCTGGCGTACCAGATCGTCCGCCAGGAGACCCTCCAGAAGTCCCAGCAGATCAGCGTACTCGACCAGGAAAACCAGGTCCTGCAGCTGCAACGCGAGGTCGACAAGGCCGCGGCGCAGAACACCCGGCTGATCGTCATCCTGCTGATACTGCTGATCGCCTCCATCGGCTACTGGGCCTTCAAGATCAAGCGCGTGCAGTTGTCGCTGAAGAAGATGGCCGAGACCGATGCGCTGACCGGCATCTGCAACCGCCACCACTTCACCATCCGCGCCGAGCGCGCGCTGGCCGAGTGCGCCCGGAATGGCGAACAGGCCTCGCTGATCATGTTCGACCTGGACCACTTCAAGAACATCAACGACCGCTTCGGCCACGGCGTCGGCGACTGGGCGTTGAAGGAAGTCGCCGAAGCCAGCAAGGGCTTCTGCCGGCGCATCGACGTGCTGGGCCGCCTGGGCGGCGAAGAGTTCGCCATCCTGATGTACGGCTGCGACCTGCGTGCCGCCTCGCGCGTGGCCGAGGATTGCCGCGTGCGGCTGGCCCAGATCGAGACCCGCGAAACCGGCCACGTGTTCGCCATCACCGGCAGCTTCGGCGTGACCTCCAGCCAGCACTCCGGGTACAGCCTGGCCAAGCTGCTCTCGCACGCCGACAAGCTGCTTTACCGCGCCAAGCACAACGGCCGCAACCGCGTCTGCGTGTACGACGCCGAGCAGGAAAACGTCCGTGCCGCCAGCAACGTGCTGGAAATGCCGCAGCGCGACCGCACGGAGCACCTCGGCGCCTGAGGCGCCGCGTCAAAGCGTGTCGGCGAGCGGCTGCAGGTCCTCGTCGATCGCCAGCTGGTTGCGGCCCCGGCTCTTGGCCTGGTAGAGCGCGCGATCCGCCGCTTCCAGCCACGCACGCAGTCCCTCGGCCGATCCGGTCGCCTTCGCCAGCCCCAGGCTGACCGTCGGCCGCAGTCCCGGCGCGCTCTCCAGCGTCAGCGCCTGTACGCCCTCGCGGATCCGTTGGGCCACGATGCCCGCCGCCTCCACGTCGGACCCGCGCAGCAATACCGCGAACTCGTCGCCCCCCAGCCGGCCGGCCGCGTCGTGGTTGCGGATGCTGTGGCGGATCACCTCCGCCGTCGCCCGCAGCACGTCATCGCCGGCCGCATGGCCGTGGCGGTCGTTGATCGCCTTGAAGTGGTCGATGTCGATCATCAGCAGCGTGGCCGGCTCGCCGGTCGCCGCGCACTGGTCCATCAACAGGGCGGCCTGTTCCTGCCAGTGGCGACGGCTGTCCAGCGCCGTCAGCGTGTCGCGCCGGCTCAGTTCGTCGAGCTGCCGGTTCTGCCGCTTCACCTTGCGCACCAGCCGGTAGCTGGCCTGGCTGACGGCGATCGAATGGATCATCAGCATGGGCAGGCACGCGATCATCACCGCCATGCTGGTGATCGGCTGCATCTCGAAGCCGGTCGACACCCCGACTGCCAGCGCGCCCGCGGCCATCAACGGCAGCGACCAGTACCACAGCCGATCGATGCCGGTGCTGATCTTGTCGACGGTGGTGAGCGTGACCAGCAGCACGCTGGGCAGCAGGTTGAAGGCCATCAGTGGCACCCACATGCCTGCCAGGATCGAATCGACCAGCAGGTTGCGGATCTCGCCGCGGAACGGCGCCGGATGGCGCACGGCCAGCCACAGCGCGAGTTGCGGCCACAGCACCGTGGTGAAGAACAGGAACAGCCAATGCCCCGTGCCCGCCTGGTTCTCCAGCAACACCAGGGCGATCGGCAACGCCGCCAGCCCCATGCCCAGCATGCGCAGGCGATGGATCCGGCGCGGCAGGCGTTGGGTGTGGCGCTCCGGATCGGTGCCGGGCGACGGTGCGGTGAACGGCATTGGCGCTGGAGTCCCCTTGCTCATGGCGGCCATCCCGGTGCGCCCGGGATGGCCGGAGTGTAGGCGAAAGCGTGATGGTGGGCACGCTGCGGCGTGATGCCACGTCAGCGGCCGCAGGCGCGGATTCTTGAGTGCGTGGACGATAATCGGATGTCCTTCGCGCGCGGCTTCCGTTGATGTCCATGCCCCGTCTTTCCACAGTCGATACGCGTTTTTCGATGCCGCCCCGCGTGACCGCGCTGGCGGCCATGGCAGGCGCAGGCGCGTTCCTGTTGGTGGCGGGCTCGCTGCAGGTCGTGCGGGACGACCTCGACTGGCGACAGGCCACGCTGAGCCAGTACCTGTCGGGCCCCGGTGGCCTGCTGTTGCGCACCCTGTACTGCGTGCTGGCCGCCGCGATCGTGTTGCTGGCGACCGGCCTGTATGCACAGCTGTCGGCGAAGGCGCGCAGTGGCGCGCCGTGGCTGCTGCTCTGCTTCGGTGCGCTGGCACTGGCAGGCGTGGCGATCGGGGACTCGTGGCTGCCGCAGGTGGCGCCGGACTTCCATCACTGGTTCCACCACACCTGCGCGATCAGCGCGTTCCTGTGCGTCACCACCGGCATGGTGCTGCAGGCGTGGCGGTTCCGCCTGGACGACGCCTGGCGCCGCCGTTTCCCGCTGGCCGCGACGTGGTCGGTCGCGTGCTACGCCCTGCTGTGGGTGCATGCACTGTGGCCGCCGGCGGGGCAGGGCTGGGTGCAGAAGCTGCTGATCGCGCTGATCGTCCTGGCCCTGTGGCTGGGCGGCTGGTGGTTGTGGCGCGCCGCCGCCGGTGCGGTGGTCAGGCCGCAGCGCTAAGCTGCAGGCCTCACAACGGAGGAAACCCCATGATCCAGCGCTTCGACGTAGGCCCGCGGCTGTCCGAGATGGCCATCCACAACGGCGTGGTGTACCTGGCCGGGCAGATCGCCGAGGACGCGACGCAGGGCATCGCCGGGCAGACGCAGCAGGTGCTGGCCGAGATCGACGCGCTGCTGGCCCGTGCCGGCACCGACAAGTCGAAGATCCTGCGCGCCGAGATCTTCATCAAGGACCTGCACGATTTCGAGGCGATGAACCGCGTGTGGGACGCCTGGGTGCCGGAGGGCAATGCGCCGCCGCGCGCCACCGTGCAGGCCAACCTTGCGCGGCCGGCCTGGCTGATCGAGATCGTGGTGACCGCGGCCGTCTGAGTCATGGCCACGCGCAAGCCCGGTCCCTGGCAGCGCCCCGCGCCCAAGCGTCGCGGGGCTGCGTCGAAGCTGACGCCGGCACAGGTGGAGGAAGCGCGCGCCCGCGCGACGGCGGCGGGCCGACGCTATCCCAACCTGGTCGACAACATGTACGTGGCCGCAAAGGCGCGACGCGCGTCGGAGCCGGCAACGCAGGTTGACGAGGACGCAGAATGACGCCGCCTGCCGCGCGAGGACCAGCATGCACATCGCGCCGTAAGTCGCTGTAACAAAACTGCTGCGTAACGCTAACCGGGCTTCAACACTTCGTCGCGTATCGTGCGCCCACGTTCCGCAGCCGCTGCGGCACGCACTCCCCACGGTGCGCGCCGCAGCCCCTGCGGACGACCAATCAGGCGCTGTGTTCGTCCAGCCAGTCGATCACGCCCCGCGCGGCGTGGCGGCCGCTGGCGAAACAGGCCGTCAGCAGGTAGCCGCCGGTGGGTGCTTCCCAGTCGAGCATCTCGCCGGCGGCGAACACGCCGGGCACCTCGCGCAACATCAGGTGCGTATCCAGCGCTTCCAGCCGAATGCCGCCGGCGCTGCTGATCGCCTCGGCGATCGGGCGCGGACGCTGCAGCCGGAACGGAAACCGCTTCAGCGTGCGGGCGATGCGTGCGGGGTCGGCCAGCGCCGCCTTGTCCAGCACTTCGTACAGCAGCGCAGCGCGCACGCCGCTGACGCCCGCCTCACGACGCAGGTGCTCGCTGAGGCTGCGCGAGCCGCGCGGCTTGGCCAGGCGCCGCGAAAGGTCTGCCTCGTCGCGCCCGGGCAACAGGTCCAGGATCAGCGTCGTCGCGCCGTCGCGGGCGATGGCGTCGCGCAGCATCGGCGACAGCGCGTAGACCAGGCTGCCTTCGATGCCGGTGGCGGTGATGACGCATTCGCCCTGGCGCTGCTGCGCCACGCCGTCGGCGTCCCGCCAGTGCGCGACGACCGGCTTGAGCGGTTCGCCTGCGAAACGCGAAGCCAGATGCTCGCTCCAGCCGATATCGAAGCCGCAGTTCGACGGTTGCAGGGCTGCGACGGAAACACCCTTGGCTTCCAGCGCCTCCACCCAGGCGCCGTCGGACCCCAGTTGCGGCCAGCTGCCGCCGCCCATCGCCAGCACCGTCGCGTCGGCGTGCAGCGTGCGCTCGCCATCAGGCGTCGCGAAGCGCAAGCCGCCGTCGTCGTTCCAACCCAGCCAGCGGTGCTGCACATGGAAGCGCACACCCTGTTCGCGCAAGCGCCGCACCCAGCCACGCAGCAGCGGCGCGGCCTTCAGGTCGGACGGGAACACGCGGCCCGAGGTGCCGACGAAGGTCTCCACGCCCAGGTCGCGCGCCCATTCGCGCAAGGCATCGGCGTCGAAATCGCGCAGCCAGGCCGCGACCTCCTGCCTGCGCTCGGCGTAACGGCTGACGAAGACCTCGAAGGGGTCCGAGTGGGTCAGGTTCATGCCGCCCTTGCCGGCGATCAGGAACTTGCGCCCCACCGAGCCCTTGGCGTCGTACAGATCCACCTGCAGGCCCGCAGCGCGCAGTGTCTCGGCGGCCATCAGCCCGGCAGGACCTCCGCCGATGACGGCGACGCTGCGCGGTGGGGAAGAATCGTCGGGGCGTGGCGAAGGCATCGGCATAGTATGCCGTGCCGACCCGCGGCTTCCGGCAGGCGCAATGCGCGCGCGGCATGCGGTATCGTCGCCCAGGACTCCAGATGCGGGACACACGATGCGCTCGAAGCTGTCGGCGACCCACGGTCGCGCCCTCTGCCTGCTCGGCCTGCTCGCCTTCGGCGCCGTGGCCAACGCGGCCACGCCCCCCGCTGCGCTGCAGGACATCGACGCCTATGTCGAATCCGTGCGCGAGGCCTTCGACGTACCCGGTATCGCGGTGGCCGTGGTCAAGGACGGCGAGGTGGTGCTGGCGAAGGGCTGGGGCGAGCGCGAGATGGGCAAGGCCGCGCGGGTCGATGCGCACACCATGTTCGCCATCGCCTCCAACACCAAGGCGTTCACCGCGGCATCGCTGTCGATGCTGGCCGACGAGGGCAAGCTGACGCTGGAAGACCGCGTCATCGACCACCTGCCATGGTTCCGGATGGCCGATCCGTACGTGACCCGCGAAATGCGAGTGCGCGACCTGCTGGTCCATCGCAGCGGCCTGGGACTGGGCGCGGGCGACCTGCTGTACTGGCCCACCACCACCTACAGCAACCGCGAAGTGGCCGAGCGCCTGCGCGACGTGCCCCTGAGCGGCGGCTTCCGCGAGCGTTATGCCTACGACAACATCCTCTACGGCGTGGCGCAGCTGGTGATCGAGCAGGCCAGCAGCCAGTCCTACGAGCAGTTCCTGCGCACACGCTTCTTCCAGCCGCTGGGCATGCGCGAGACGCGCTACAACAGCGATGCCTTGAAGGCCGGCGACAACGTCGCCACCGGCCACGCCATGGCCGATTTCACCACGCTGCAGCCGGCGCCGCGCATGACCTGGCGCAACGTCGCCGGGGCCGGAGGTATCTATTCCAGCGTCACCGACATGGCGAAATGGATGAACGCGCAGCTCGCCGGCGGCACCTACCGCGATGCGAAGGGACGCGAGCAGGCGCTGTTCACGCCGGCGCGGCAGAAAGCGATGTGGTCGCTGGTCACGCCCATCCCGATCGCCGAACCGAAGATCGAGGCGCTGAAAGCGGCGAAGCCCAACTTCCTCGGTTACGGGGAAGGCTGGATGGTTTCGGATTTCCAGGGCCGCAAGCTGGTCTGGCACACCGGCGGCTGGCCGGGCATGGTCTCGCGGGTGACGCTGGTGCCGGAGCAGAAGCTGGGCATCGTGGTGCTGACCAACCAGGAGGTGGGCGCCGCGTTCAATGCCATCACCATGAAGGTGCTGGATGCCTACCTGGCCGACAGCGGCACCGACTGGCTGGCCGCCTATCAGGCACAGGTGGCGCATGCCAAGGGCAACGCCGACGAACGCTGGCAGAAGCTGCTGGCCGCACGCGACGCCAGCTCGAAGCCCTCGCTGCCGCTGGCGAAGTACGCCGGCACGCTGCGCGACCGGTGGTACGGCGACGTGGTGGTTTCGCAGGAAGGCGAGGGACTGGTGCTGCGCTTCAGCCGCACGCCGGAACTGGTGGGCGACCTGCAGCCCTGGCAGCACGACACCTTCGTGGTGCGCTGGCGCGAGCGCTGGCTCAACGCCGATGCGTTCCTGACGTACTCGCTGAAGCCGGATGGCGGTATCCACGAAGCCCGGATGGAGGCTATCTCGCCGCTGACCGACTTCAGCTTCGACTTCCACGACCTGCGGCTGGTGCCGGTGGAGTAATGACGGCCCGCTGTAGGAGCGACGTGAGTCGCGACCGCACGCCCAATGTGTCCTGAAAATTCTGTGTCGCGCGGCTGTTGATGTTCAGGTGTCGACCAATGCGCGGTCGCGACTGACGTCGCTCCTACAGGAGCAGCGTCGCGCTCACTCGTGCGGCTTGACGTCGATCAGTTCCACGTCGAACACCAGCGAGGCGCCCGGCGGGATGACGCCACCGGCGCCCTTGCTGCCGTAGCCGAGGTCGGCGGGGATCTTCAGGGTGCGCTTGCCACCGACCTTCATCCCGGCCACGCCTTCGTCCCAGCCGCGGATGACCTGGCCGGCGCCGAGCAGGAAGGTGAAGGGCGTGCCGCGGTCGACCGAGCTGTCGAACTTCATGCCGCGCTGCTGCGGCGCGTTCTCGTCGTACAGCCAGCCGGTGTAGTGCACGCTGACATCGCTGCCGCTGGTGGCCATGGCGCCGGTGCCGGCGGCGGTGTCGATGCGTTCGAGTTCGGCGACGTTGCCGCCCGGCGGTGGGCCGGAGGGAGCGCAGGCGGCGAGCAGGGTCAGCAAAGCAGCGAGCAGCAGGGTACGCATCATGGGGTTCATCGATCTCGGCAAGGCGCGCAGGGTAACCCATCGTTGGCGAAGGACCCCGCCTGGGCTGCGGTTACACTGCCGCCATGGCGAAACTTTTCCTCAACCTGCGCAACGTACCCGGCGATGAAGCCCACGAGGTACGTGAGCTGCTGCGGACCAACGCGATCGACTTCTACGAGACCCCGCCCAGCCCGTGGGGCATTTCCGCCGGCGGGCTGTGGATCGAGGATGCGGATCAACTGGCACGCGCGAAAATCCTGATGGCCGACTATCAGGCCCGGCGTCGCGAGCAGGCCCGCACCCAGCAGACAGCGGACGAGCGCGAAGGTCGCGCAGAGACGTTCATGGGCCTGCTGCAGTCGCGGCCGGGATACGTCATCGGCATGCTCGCGGCAATGGCCGCGATCATCGCGTTGACGCTGGCGTTGCCCTGGCTGCTGCTCTGATATCAGGTGGCTTCCGGCAGTAAGTACGCGATCCGTAGGTCCTCAGCTGCGGTCGCTTCACGCGCCCGGTCCGGATGACTCTAGAGCGCACGTGAAAGCTCAGAACAGCGCATGCAGCGCTTCCAGCATCGTGGCCCAGCCCTGCTGTGTGCGCCCGGCGTAGTCGGCCCAGGCGCGGGGCAGGGTATGCGTCAGACGCAACGCGCAGCCGTCGGGTGTCGGCGTGATGACGATATCGACGCGGCTGCCGTCCTGGTCGGCTTCGCCGGCGATGGTCCAGGTGAAGGACAGCCGGTGCGGACGCTCGATGACCAGGTATTCGCCGACGTGGTCGATGCGCTCGCCGTCGCGCTCGACCAACATCGAGAAGCGGCCACCGACGCGCGGGTCCACGTCCAGGCGCAGCAGTTTTTCTTCGCGGATTTCCGGGCCCATCATCCACTGACCCAGCAGGCGCGGCGTCAGCCACGCGTCGAATACGCGTTCGGCCGGCGCGGCGAAGGAACGATGGACGGTGACATCGACGGTGTCGGGAGGCGTGGTCATGGCGTTTCCGG
>NZ_JAKZBW010000031.1:0-49969 GCF_022539275.1 Pseudoxanthomonas sp. LH2527
CGGCGGCATGGGCCGCGCCGTGATTCAGTGGATGCGGAACATCGGCACCGCTTCGGGGGCGTAACTGCCCAGCCGGACCTGCCGCAGGTGCGATTCCAGCGCGGCCTCGGCCATGCGGGCGGCTTCCCAGTCGGCGCGGGTGTACTGCAGCGCCTCGGGCGGGCATCCGCGCAGCTGCGCTTCGAGGTTCCGCAGGCGGCGGAAGTCCAGGTAGCGCGCCGTTTCGTCGGCGACCAGCAGCCAGGTGGCTTCGTCGAGGGCGCCGCCGCCGGGCGCACTCAGCCGCGCCAGCGCCTGCTGCAGGGCCGCGCGCAGGAAGGAGGCCTGCGACCAGTCGCGGTCGACCAGCAGGCTGCGCAGCAGCTGCACGCGCGCGTCGTCGAGGGAGTGTGGGGCGGTGGACGGGGAGGGGATGACGGTGTTCAGCAGTGGCATGGCGCACCTCGTGGGGGAAGAGGGCTCCCGCGCGGGGGCGGGCGCGGGATGCAGGACCATGCTGCCCGCGCGGTGCAACCGGCGCGCCTGCTGGAAGCCATCGTGACCATGGGCACCGTGCCGATGGTCATCCGCCGCGTCAGCGCCGGTCGAGCACCTTGCGCACGGGCGCAAAACTGCGGCGGTGATGCGCGCAGGGGCCATGCGCGGCCAGCGCGGACAGATGCGCGGGCGTGGGATAGCCCTTGTGCACGTCGAACCCGTACTGCGGAAACGCCGCGTGCAGCCGCACCATCAGGCGATCGCGCGATACTTTCGCCAGGATCGAGGCGGCCATGATCGCCGGTTCGATGGCATCACCGCCGACCAGCGTCTCCGCCATGCAGTCGAGTCCCTTCGGCGCGCGGTTGCCGTCGATGCGGACCAGGTCCGGCAGCGGCCGCAATGCGGCGATCGCGCGCCGCATGCCTTCCAGCGTGGCCTGCAGGATGTTGAGACGGTCGATCTCGTCGGGCTCGACGAACACGACGTGCCAGGCGAGCGCGCGCTCCTGGATCAGCGGGAACAGCGCCTCGCGCTTCGCTTCGCTGAGCTGCTTGGAGTCGTTCAAACCGTCGATGGGGCGCGATGCGTCCAGGATCACCGCGGCGACGGCGACCGGGCCGGCGAGAGGACCGCGCCCTGCTTCGTCCACACCGGCAACGAGGCGGACGACGGGATCGGGGAACAGAGACGCCGAGGTCATGGTGCGATGCTCCCGGTAGGAGCGACGTGAGTCGCGACCGCGGAAACAACATCCACGCGGATTTCGCCCAAGGCATGAACGGGCGCGGAGGAGCGTTGTCCGTCGGGCGATGATGACGTAGCGGGAGTCATGGTGACCGGTCGCGACTCACGTCGCTCCTACAGAGGAGGCGATCAAATCCGAGACTGCCTCGGCCGCTTTCGCCGAGGCATCCTTGCGCAACTGCTCATGCAGCCGCAGGTAGGTGGGCTGCAGGGCATCGACCGCCGCGGGTTCGCGGAACCAGCGCAGGATGGCTGCAGACAATTGCTCGGGCGTGCAGTCGTCCTGCATCAGTTCGGGCGCGATGTCTTCGCCGGCCAGTACGTTCGGCAGCGCGTAACGCTCCACCTTCAACATCCCCAGGCCCTTGACGATGCGGTATGTCAGAGGCGCGATGCGGTAGCCCACCACCATCGGCCGCTTGCACAGCATCGCTTCCAGCGTCGCCGTGCCGGAGGCGAGCAGCACCACGTCGCTGGCGATCATCGCGTCGCGCGCGCGCCCGTCGAGCAGGTGCCACGCGCTGCCGGCCCCGTGCGCGGCGAACTGCGTTTCCAGCGCCTGGCGACAGGCGGCATTGGCGGCGGGCACCACGATCTGCACGCCCGGTATCTCGGCGGCCACGCGGCGTGCGGCCTCGAAGAAGGCCGGTGCCAGCCGGCCGATCTCGCCGAGCCGGCTGCCGGGCAGTACGGCGAGTATCGGCGCATCGGCCGGCAGGCCGAGCGCCATGCGAGCCGTAGCACGATCCGGTTGCAAGGGAATCTCGTCCGCCATCGGATGGCCGACAAAGCGCGCATCGACCGCATGGCGCGCATAGATCGGCGGTTCCATCGGGAACAGGCAGAGCACGCGGTCGGCGCTGTGGCCGATCTTTTCGGCGCGCTTCTCGCGCCATGCCCAGACCGACGGACTGACGTAGTGCACGGTGCGCACGCCGCGCGCCTTCAGCCAGCGCTCGATGCCCAGATTGAAGTCCGGCGCATCGATGCCGACGTAGACGTCGGGCTTCCAGTCCAGCACGCGCTGGCGGAACGCCTTGCGCAGGCCGAGCAGGCGCGGCAGGTGGCGCAGCACTTCGGCCAGGCCCATCACCGCCAGTTCGTTCGCGTCGAACCAGGTGTCGCAGCCCGCGGCGCGCATCGCGTCGCCACCGATGCCGGCGAATTCGGCGTTCGGAAAGCGCGCCTTCAGTGCGGCGATCAGGCCGGCGCCGAGTCCGTCGCCGGAGGCTTCGCCGGCGCACAGCGCGATGCGTATGCCACGCGTGGCGGGAATCGGGAAGGGGGAAGGGGTGAGGGAGGAGGCGAGGGGCGTGGACGGAGAGCCGGCCTGCCCATTCCCGATGCCCTCTCCCTGATTCCCGGCACTCACCGCTGCAACGGCCGGTCGCCGCTTTCGATGAACTGCAGCAGCGCCTTCACGTCGTCGCTGGCCTGCGCCTGTTCGGCCAACTGCTGCCTGGCTTCGGCCAGCGGCAGGCCGGCGACGTACAGCGTGCGGTAGGCGCGTTTGATGGCGGCGATGCGGTCGGCGTCGAAGCCGCGCCGCTTGAGGCCTTCGCTGTTGATGCCGCGCGGCCGGCCGGCCGCGTCGCCGGCGACCATGGTGAAGGGCGGCACGTCGCCGCTCAGCAGCACACCCATGCCGATGAACGCATGCGCGCCCACGCGGCAGAACTGGTGCACGCCGGCGAAGCCGCTCATGATCACCCAGTCCTCCACGGTCACGTGGCCGGCCAGCGTGGAGTTGTTGGAAAACACGCAGTGGTTGCCGACGATGCAGTCGTGCGCCACGTGCGTGTAGGCGAGCAGCATGTTGTCGCTGCCCACGCGGGTGATGCCGCCACCAGTGCCGGTGCCGCGGTTGAGGGTGACGAACTCGCGCACCTGGTTGCGGTCGCCGATCACCAGCTCGACGCGCTCGCCCTTGAACTTCTTGTCCTGCGGATCGCCGCCGATGGCGGCATGGCCGACGAAATGGTTGTCGCGGCCGATGCGGGTGGGGCCGGTGACGCTGCAGTGCGGACCGATCACCGTGCCGTCACCGATCTCGACCTCCGGACCGACATAGGCGAACGGTCCGATGCGCACGCCTTCGCCCAGCACCGCACCGGGGTCGACGACCGCGCTGGGATGGATGGCGGTGGGGGCGCTCATCTCAGCGGGTGTCCTCGGCGCACAGCACGTCGGCGCAGGCGACCTGCTCGCCATTGACCGAGGCCACGCCGGTGTAGAAGGCCATGTTGCGGATCAGGCGCTTCAGCGTGACGTCCAGGTCCAAGCGGTCGCCGGGCACCACCATGCGGGTGAAGCGGGCGTTTTCCACCTTCACCATGTAGAACATGCGGCCCGCCGTATCGCCCTGGTGCGACAGCTGGGTCAGCAGGCCGCCGGCCTGCGCCAGCGCCTCGATGATCAGCACGCCCGGCATGATCGGACGGTCCGGGAAGTGGCCGGTGAAGAACGGCTCGTTCTGGGTGATGTTCTTGTAGGCCAGCACGCGCTTGTCCTTCTCGAACTCCACCACGCGGTCCACCAACAGGAACGGGTAGCGGTGCGGCAGCAGCTTGCGGATGGTGGCCGCGTCGACGGGCAGTTGCAGGTCCAGGGTCATCAGTTTTCCTTGTCGGCCGCCAGCACGCGTCGTGCCAAGGCGTCCAGTTGCTTGAAGCGGGCGGCGTTCTTGCGCCAGGTACGGTTGTCGGTCAGCGGGGTGCCGCTGGAGTATTCGCCGGGCTCGGTGATCGAGCTGGTCACCAGCGACATGGCGGTGACCACCACGCGATCGCAGATCTCCAGGTGTCCCAGCACGCCGGCGGCGCCGCCGATCAGGCAGTAGCGGCCGATGCGCGCGCTGCCGGCGGCGGCGCTGCAGCCGGCCATCGCGGTGTGCGCGCCGATGCGCACGTTGTGGCCGATCTGGATCTGGTTGTCGAGGCGGACGTCTTCTTCCAGCACCGTGTCGTCCAGCGCACCGCGGTCGATGGTGGTGTTGGCGCCGATCTCGCAGTCATCGCCCACCACCACGCCGCCCAGCTGCGGCACCTTGATCCAGTGGCCGCTGTCCATCGCCAGGCCGAAGCCGTCGGCGCCGATCACGGCGCCCGGATGCACCAGCACGCGCTGGCCCAGGCGCACGCGGGTGACCAGGGTGACGCGCGCGACCAGTTCGCAGCCCTCGCCGACCACGCAGTCGTCGCCGATCACGCAGCCCGGACCGATCACGCTGCCTTCGCCGATGACGCTGCGTGCACCGACCATGACGAACGGGCCCACATGGGCACTCGGCGCGACGCGCGCGCTCGGATCGATGACGGCGCTCGGATGGATGCCAGCCTCGCGGACCGGCTTGCGTTCGAACAACGCCGCCATCTTGGCGAACGCGGTGTAGGGATCCTTCGCGACCAGCACGGCGCCGGTGGCGTCGGCGGCATCCTCCGCGCGCAGCACCACCAGGCTGGCGCGACTGTCCGCCAACTGCGCGCGGTAGCGACTGTTGGCCAGGAAGGCGAGCTGCCCCGGTTCGGCACGCGCCAGCGTGGCCACGCCGTCGATGCGCAGGCCTGCATCGCCGCGCAGGTCCAGGCCGAAGCGGTCGGCCAGTTCGCCGGAGGTGAAGGAAGGAGGGATCATAGGCCGCGTAGTTTAGCCCCTGACGTCCCAGAACCGCTTCCACGGGGGCGTATGGTGGACAGCAGAAGGGGGGCTTCCGCCCCCCTTCGTGCCACCCGGATCGCGCAAACCTGCGGTCAGAAGCCGCCGCCGAAGGTGAACTGCAGGCGTTCGACCTCGTCGTCGTCTTCCTTCCTGAGCGGGAAGGCGTAGCTGATCGAGATCGGGCCGACCGGCGCGCGCCACAGCAGCGCCACGCCCGCAGACGCGCGCAGCTCGCCGGCGTCGAAGTTGTCCACGCCGTCGAACACGTTGCCGAAGTCGAAGAACGCCGAGACGCGGGCCGCATTGGAGTCGAACAGCTTCGGGAAGATCAGCTCCACCGAACCGGTGGTCTTCAGTGAGCCGCCCAGCGGCTGGCCACGGAAGCCGGAGATGACTTCCGAGCGCGGACCCAGCGTGTTGTCGCGGAAGCCGCGCACCGACCGCGTACCGCCGGCATAGAAGTTCTCGAAGAACGGCAGGCCGGTGGCCACCAGCGTCCGCTGCAGCGTGCCGCCATCGGCACAGGTGCCATCAGCCGAAGGCGTGCCAGAGTTCGGCTGGCCCGGAATCTGCGGGTCCGATCCGTTCACGCGGCAGATGTAGCGGTAGATGTCGTCGCCGTAGCTGTCGCCGTAGCCGAGTTCGGCACGGGTGTTCAGCACGAACGCCGGGCTGAGCGACCAGTACTTGGAGAACTCGTAGTTGAGCTTGTAGTACTGCACGGTGGACCCGGGCAGCGCGACCTCGGCGGAGACGCGCTGGTAGGTGCCGCCGGTCGGCATGAAGTAGTCGTTGCGGGTGTCGCGCGCCCAGCCCACTTCGGCACGCCAGGCGTGGAAGGTGCGCTGGCCGACGGCATCGATGTAATCGATGATCGTCTGCGGGGTGGAGCCGCCGAAGGTCAGGATCTCGTTGCTGTCGATGCCGAACAGCAGCGAGACGGTGTCGTTCTCGGTGATCGGCAGGCCCAGGATGCCCTGCGCGGCCGCGCTGGTGGTGGAGTACTGGGCGGTGTTGAAGTCCGAGTAGTCGAACTCGCGCCACCACAGGTTGTAGCCCAGCGACATGCCTTCGTCGGTGAAGAACGGATTGGTGTACGAGAACGAATAGCGCTGCAGGTAGTCGCTGCGCTGCGCTTCGACCGACACGCGGTTGCCGCCGCCCAGGAAGTTGTTCTGCGACAGTTGGATCGAGGTGGTCAGGCCGGACAGCTGCGAGTAGCCCAGGCCGAACACGAAGCTGCCCGAGGTGGTTTCCTTGACGTTGAAGACCACGTCGACCTGGTCGTTGGTGCCCGGGACCGGCGTGGTTTCCACGTCGACCGTTTCGAAATAGCCCAGGCGGCGCAGGCGCACGCGCGAGCGGTCCACGGCGACCTGCGAGAACCAGCTGCCCTCGAACTGGCGCATCTCGCGGCGCAGGACCTCGTCGGAGGTGCGGGTGTTGCCCTTGAACACGATGCGGCGCACGTTGACGCGCGGGCCCGGCACCACCTGCAGGTTGATCGCGACGGTGCGGTTCTCGCGGTCGACGGTGGGGATCGGGTTGACCTGCGCGAAGGCGTGGCCGATGTTGCCCAGCGTGGCGGTGATCGAGTCGGCCGTCATTTCCAGCAGGATGCGCGAGAACGTCTGCTCCGGCTTGACGATCACCAGCTTCTCGATCTCTTCCTTCGGCAGCACCGTGTCGCCGGTGACCTTGACGTCGGAAATCTTGTACTGCTCGCCTTCGGTGATGCCGGCGGTGATGAACATGTCGCGCTTGTCGGGACTGATCGACACCTGGGTGGAGTCGATGTTGAAGTCCACGTAGCCGCGGTCGAGGTACCAGGAATTCAGGCGCTCCATGTCGCCGGACAGCTTTTCCTTCGAGTACTGGTCATCGCGGCGGTACCACGACAGCCAGCTGGATTCCTTGGACTCCCAGTTCTCCAGCAGGTCTTCGGTATCGAACTTCTCGGCGCCGACGACATTGACGTGCTTGATCTTGGCGGCCTTGCCTTCCTTGACCGCGATGGTGACGTCCACGCGGTTGCGGTCCAGCGGGCTGACGGTGGGCGTGATCTCCACGTTGTACTTGCCGCGGTTGTTGTACTGGCGCACCAGTTCCTGCGTCACCCGGTCCAGGCTGAGGCGGTCGAAGGTCTCGCCCTCGGCCAGGCCGATGTCCTTCAGGCCGGACATCAGGTCTTCGGTCTTGATGTCCTTGTTGCCGGTCAGGGTCAGCTTGTTGATCGCCGGGCGCTCGGTGACCGTGACCACGAGGATGTCGCCCTGGCGGTCGAGCTTGACGTCCTCGAAGAAGCCGGTCTTGTACAGCGCGCGGATGGACTCGCCCACGCTGGCGGGCGTGACCGGGTCGCCGCGCTCGATCGGCAGGTAGGTGAGGGCGGTACCCGTCGAGATGCGCTGCAGGCCATCGATGCGGATGTCGGTCGCGGTGAACGAGGCGTTGCTCAGCGGCGCGGCGGCCACGGGCGCGGCAGCGGGTTCCGTCGTCTGGGCCAGTGCCGGCATGGCGATGGCCGAAGCCAGGGCGAGGGCAAGCAGGCGGCGGGAAGGCAGTCGCGTCATCATTACATCCGGTTGGGGTGGTTCCTGCTGTGCAGGAGTGGACCGCAGGGCAGCGGTCCGGGGTGTCGCAAGGGGAGGGGCGGCCACCTTGGAGCGGGCCGGCCCGTGGAAGTTCAGGGGCATCAGGTCACCAGACGCGTCATCAGACGCAGGATGTCGTTGTAGAACGCCAGTCCCATCAGGCCCGCCAGTGCCGCCAGGCCCACGTATTGTCCGGCCACCATGTGGCGCTCGCTCAAGGGGCTGCCCTTGACCAATTCGATAAGGTAATACAGCAGGTGGCCGCCGTCCAAGACGGGGATCGGCAGCAGGTTGATGATGGCCAGGCTCAGGGACATCGCCGCCAGGAACCAGAGGAACCAGTCCGGCCCCCGCTGGGCCGAGACATTGGCGACCTGGGCGATGGTGATCGGGCCGGATACGTTCTTCAGCGAGGCATCGCCGGTCAGCATGCGGCGGATCATGCCCAGCGAGTCCGAGGTCAGCTTGCCGGTCTCGCGCAGGGCGGCCGGGACCGCCGCCAGCGGGCCGAAATGCAGCCGGGCGTCGTACGCCGGCATCTGGATCTTGTCCGGGGGAGCCAGGCCCAGCGCCCAGTAATGGCCCTTGCCGGCCTCGGGGTGCCTGGTCCAGCGCGGCGCCAGTTCGAAGGCGAGCCGCTCGCCGGCACGGTCCACCTCGACCATGGCCGCGCCGCCGCGCTTGCCCAGCGCATCGACCTGGCGGGCGATGTCGTCGAAGCCGTGCACCCGCTGGCCGTCCACGGCGGTCACCGTGTCGCCCACCTTCAGCACGCCATCGGCGACCGAGTCGGGCGTGACCTTGCCGATGGTGGCCGGCGTCACCCAGTGCTGCCAGACCAGTCCGCTGAGGCCGACGGCGTTCTCCTGGTCGAAGCCGGCCGGCAGCCGGGACAGCGCCAAAGTGCGCGTCACCGTGGCGCCCGACGCGGTCTCGACCTGCACGGGCAGGTCGTCGCCATCGATGGCGGCCTTGGTCAGCACGATGGAGGCATCGGTCCAGGTATCGATCACGCGGTCGCCGACCCGGACGATGCGGTCGCCGCGCTGGAAGCCGGCATCGGCGGCGATGCCCGAGACGCTGCCCAGGGTGGCCGAGTAGTCCTGCTTGCCGATCACGAACATCGCCCACAGCAGGATCACGCACAGCAGGATGTTCGCCAGCGGGCCGGCCGCGACCACGGCGATGCGCTGCCAGACGGACTTGCGGTTGAAGGCCTGGTCGAGTTGCGCTGCCGGTACCTCGCCCTCGGCCTCGTCCAGCATCTTGACGTAGCCGCCCAGCGGAATGGCGGCCACCGCGAACTCGGTGCCATGGCGGTCGCTGCGCGACCACAGCGGCTTGCCGAAGCCCACCGAGAAGCGCAACACCTTCACGCCACAGCGGCGCGCCACCCAGTAGTGGCCGAATTCGTGGAACGTGACCAGCACGCCCAGCGCCACGATCATCCACCAGATTGAGCCCAGCACTTCACTCATCGGATGTCGGCGCTCATGCGGAGAGGTGGCTTGCGAGATTGCGGGTGGTCAGCCGGCGTGCCTCGGCGTCCGCCGCCAGCAGCACGTCCAGCGAATCCGCCGGCGCCGCGGGCAGCGCAGCGAGGGCATCCTCGACCAGCGCGGGGATGGATAGGAAACCGATTTGGCCCTGAAGAAAGGCTGAAACTGCGACTTCGTTCGCAGCGTTCAGCACGGCCGGCGCGGTGCCGCCCGCGGCCATGGCGTCCCAGGCCAGCTGCAGGCAGGGGAAGGCGTCGGTGTCCGGCGCCTCGAAATCCAGGCGCGGGTGCTTCAACAGGTCCAGTCCGCCCACGCCCGAGCCGATCCGTTCCGGCCACCCCAGGCCGACCGCCAGCGAGGTGCGCATGTCGGGCAGGCCGAGCTGCGCCAGCGTGGAGCCGTCGACGAATTCCACCAGCGAATGCACCAGGCTCTGCGGATGCACCAGCACGTCCAGCCGTTCGCGGCCGACGCCGAACAGGTGGTGGGCTTCGATCAGCTCCAGCCCCTTGTTCATCAGCGTGGCCGAATCCACCGAGATCTTCGGGCCCATCGACCACTTGGGGTGGGCGACGGCCTGCTCGCGCGTCACCTGCGCCAGGTCGGCGCGGCTGCAACCACGGAACGGACCACCCGACGCGGTCAGCACGATGCGGCTGACGTCGGCCTGAGCCTGTCGTGAACGCAGGCACTGGAAGATGGCGTTGTGTTCGCTGTCGATCGGGATGATCTCGGCGCCTGCGGCGTCCGCGGCGGCGGTCACCAGCTCGCCGGCGAGCACCAGCGACTCCTTGTTGGCCAGCAGCAGGCGCTTGCCCGCGCGCGCCGCGGCCAGCGTGGACGACAGCCCGGCCGCCCCGACGATGGCGGCCACCACGATGTCGCAGTCCGGCGCCGCCACCAGCGTGTCGAGCGCGGCCATGCCGGCGTGGGCGCGCGTGGGCAGGTCGGCCTCGGACAGGCCGTCGCGCAGCCGCGCATACAGGGCTTCGTCGGCAATCACGGCGTCCGCGGGGCGATGCGCCGCGCACAGGGCGAGCAGGGCCTCCACGTTGTTGCCTGCGGCCAGCACGCTGGCGCGGTAACGGTCGGGATGGCGCGCGATGACGTCCAGCGCCGACGCGCCGATCGAGCCGGTCGCGCCCAGGACCGCCACGTTGCGGGGACCATGCTGGGTCATGCTCAGAATCCGAAGACGTCCTTGCCCAGCACGAAGATGGGCAGGGCGGCCAGCACACCATCGATGCGGTCCAGCACGCCGCCGTGGCCCGGGATCAGGTCGCCCGAATCCTTGGCGCCGACATGCCGCTTGAGCAGGCTCTCGAACAGATCGCCGACCACCGAGAAAAGCACCGTGAACACCGCCACCACCAGCACGCCGGGAAGCTGGCCGGCGCCGGCACCGGCGATCAGCCCGCCAATGGCGGCCACCAGCATGCCGGCGGCCAGGCCGCCCAGCAGGCCTTCCAGGGTCTTGTTGGGGCTGATCCGCGGCGCCAGCTTGCGGCCCTTGAACCAGCGCCCGCCGAAGTGGCGACCTGCGAAGTACGCACCGCTGTCGGCAGCCCAGACGATGGCCAGCGCGACGAACAGCCAGGCGGGCCCGTTGGGCTCGTTGTTGTTGTAATGGATCAGCCCCAGCGCGCACCAGGCCGGCACCACGGCCAGCGTACCCGCCGCCAGCTTGAACACGCGGGCCCACGTCTCGTGGTCGGACGCGAAGCTGAAGAAGCGCAGCCACAGCAAGGCCAGCAGCCACCAGACCACCCCGGCCAGCGCCATCAGGCGCAGCGGCACCAGGTCGGTGGCGTCGCCGGAGCCGCGCGAGGCCCACACCAGCGCCACCATCACCAGCAGGTTGGCGGTCAGCAGCACGGTGCGCTGCAGGGTGTCGTCGATTTCGGCGAGCTTGAACCATTCCCACAGCCCGACCAGGAACACCAGCGCGGCCAGCATCGCCAGCCAGCTCGTGGGCAACAGCAGGATGGCGCCGATGGCGAACGGCGCCATGACGAGCGCGGCGATGACACGGGTACGGGTCGCGCTCATGCGGGGCTCGCTTTCATGCGGGGCTGTGCTCGGGGGCGCTGCCGGTGACCTGGGCGCTGGTCAGGCCGAAGCGGCGCTCGCGCTGCGCGAAGTCGTCCAGCGCGCGCTGCAGCAGCGTGGCGTCCAGGTCGGGCCACAGCACGTCGGTGAACCAGAGTTCGGTGTACGCCAGCTGCCACAGCAGGAAATTGCTGATGCGGTGGTCGCCGCCGGTACGGATGAACAGATCGGGCGGCGGCAGGTCGGCCAGCGCGACGTGCGCGCCGAGCGCGGCTTCGTCGATGTCCTCCGGCCGCAGCCGGCCGGCGGCGACCTCGGCCGCCAGCGCGCGCGCCGCCTGCGCGATGTCCTGGCGTCCGCCGTAACTGGCGGCGATGACCAGGTGCAGGCGCAGGTTGTCGCGGGTCAGCGCCTCGGCGGCGTCCATGCGTGCGCGGATGTCGGGCGAAAACCGCGTGCGGTCGCCGATGAAGCGCACCCGCACCTGGCGGCGGTGAAGCTCGTCGACCTCGCGGTCCAGCGCGTTGAGGAACAGCTTCATCAGCGCGCCGACTTCCTCCTCGGGCCGGCCCCAGTTCTCGCTGGAGAACGCGAACAGGGTCAGCGCGCCGATGCCGCGCTCCAGGCAGAAATCGATGCAGGTGTTGACCGCGCGCGCGCCGGCGCGGTGGCCGATCACGCGGGGGCGGCGACGGCGTTCGGCCCAGCGCCCGTTGCCGTCCATGATGACGGCCAGGTGGCGGGGCACGGACGCGGGAACGGCAGGGGACATGGCAGTCCTCAGACCGCCATCAGTTCCTGCTCCTTGGCCTTGACCACGTCATCGACGTCCTTGATGGACTTGTCGGTGAGCTTCTGGATCTCTTCTTCGGTCCGGCGCTCTTCGTCTTCGGTGATCTGCTTGTCCTTCAGTAGGTCCTTGACCTGCTGGTTGGCATCGCGACGGATGTTGCGGATGGCGACCTTGGCATCCTCGCCTTCGCCATGGACCACCTTGGACAGTTCCTTGCGACGCTCCTCGGTGAGGGCGGGCAGGTTCAGGCGGATGGTGGTGCCGGCGGTGTTCGGGGTCAGGCCCAGGTCGGAGGCCAGGATGGCCTTCTCGACCGCGCCGACGATCTGCTTTTCCCACGGGGTGATGGTCAGCGAGCGGGAGTCGGAAACCGACACCGTCGCCACCTGGCTCAGCGGCACGTCGGAGCCGTAGTAGTTGACCTTCAGGTGCTCGACCAGGGCCGTCGACGCGCGGCCGGTGCGGACCTTCACCAGCGTGTGGCGGAGCGCCTCGATGCTCTTGGTCATGCGCGCCTGCGCGTCTTTCTTGATGTCGTTGAGCATCGCCCTTTCCGTTGCAAAGCCTGTAAACGACCGATTATAGGGCGATTCGGGGCCGTTGCCGACCTTCGGTAGACCGGTCAGTGCGAATGATGCGGCGCCGCATCGTGCCGGTCGTGCCCGCAGCCGGTCCCGCGTTCGATCTGCAGGGTGGCGTGATTGACGCCGAAGCGGTCGTCCAGCGCGTGCATGGTGGCATCGAGGAAGGCATCGTGGTCGTCCTCCCGCGCGCGCACCAGGTGCGCGGTCAGGGCGATCTCGTTGGCGCCCAGCGGCCAGATGTGCAGGTGATGCACGGCGGATACGCCGGGCTGGTCCTGCAGGAACGCGCGGACTTCCTCCGGATCCACGCTGCCGGGCACGGCGTCCATGGCGGCGTCGAAACTGTCCCGCAGCAGGCCCCATGACCCCACGGCCACCACCACCGCGATCAGCAGCGCCGTGGCCGGGTCCAGCCACGCCCAGCCCAGCGTGGCCATGCCGACGCCGGCCAGCACGGCGGCCAGCGACACGGCGGCATCGGCCAGCAGGTGGAGGAAGGCTCCGCGCTTGTTGAGGTCGTGCGCATGGCCGTCCTTGACCAGCCAGGCGGCGCCCAGGTTGACCAGGATGCCCAACGAGGCGATCACGATGACGGGCGTGGCGGGGATCTCGGGCGGCGCGCTGAAGCGCCGGAAGGCCTCCCAGCCCAGCGCACCGGAAAAGACCATCAGCAGCACCGCGTTGGCCAGCGGCGACAGCAGGGTGGCGCGACGCCAGCCGTAGGTGTGTCGGCCGCGCGGTGGCCTGCCGGCGAGCGCGGCCGCGCCCCAGGCCAGCGCAAGGCCCAGCACGTCGCCCAGGTTGTGCAGCGCGTCCGACAGCAGCGTCAGCGAATTGGTGTGGAAGCCGTAGCCCGCCTCGACGACGGTGTAAGCCAGGTTGATCAGCGTGACCCACGCGAACGTGCGCGTGGCCGATGCCTGCGGATGGGCGTGCGCGCCGTGGCCGTGGTGGTGTCCGTGTCCCATGGCGGGCTAGGGTGCCTGTGGCAGTAGGCGAACACTATTACAGGGCGAAAGCGGGGACACGAAACCGCTGTCGCCTATCGACCGTCTGCAGGAGCGGGCCATGCCCGCGATGCTTTTCCGCACGCTGATCGAACAGCGTCGCGCGCCCCCATCCCGTCAGGGCACGAAGGGCACCTCTGCGGGAGACGGCGCGTTTTGCGTCAGCCGCGGCCTTTCACCAGCGTGCCCACGTGTTCGCCACGCAGGATGCGCATCAGGTTGCCGGGCACCGACAGGTCGTAGATGCGCAGCGGCACGTCGCTGTCGCGGCACAGCGCGAACGCGGCCGTGTCCATCACCTGCAGGTCGCGGGCGAGGACTTCGTCGTAGGTCAGCTGGTCGAAGCGGACGGCGTCGGCGTGCTTGCTGGGGTCCTTGTCGTAGACGCCGTCCACCTTGGTCGCCTTCAGCAGCAGGTCCGCGCCGATCTCGATGGCGCGCAGGGCGGCGCCGGAGTCGGTGGTGAAGAACGGGTTGCCGGTGCCGGCCGCGAAAATCGCGATGCGGCCCTTTTCCAGATGGCGGATGGCGCGGCGGCGGATGTAGTCCTCGCACACGTCGTTGATCTTGATGGCGCTCATCACGCGGCACTTGGCGCCGAGCTTTTCCAGCGCGTCCTGCATGGCCAGCGCGTTGATGACCGTGGCCAGCATGCCCATCTGGTCGCCGGTGACGCGGTCCATGCCGCCGGCCGCCAGGCCGGCGCCGCGGAAGATGTTGCCGCCGCCGATCACCAGGCCCACCTCGGCCCCGGCATCGCGCGCTTCGATGATCTCGCGGGCAATGCGGGTGATGACGGCCGGGTCGATGCCGTAATCCTCGGCCCCCATCAGCGCCTCGCCGGACAGTTTGAGCAGGATGCGGCGATAGGCAAGGGGAGCGGGCATGGGGGTCTCGGCGTGGGGGCAAACGCGGCAATTCTAGCCGAGCGCGCCGCCTCAGTCGCCGGGTTCGTAGATCGCGTAGAGCTTGCGCGCGGCTTCCAGCACCTCCCACGTGCCGCTGAAACCGGCCGGCACCACGAAGCTCTGGCCGGCCTCCAGCACTACCACCTCATCGCCGCCCTCATCGCGCAGGCGCACGCGGCCGCTGAGCAGGTGGCAGAACTCGTGCTCGGTGTAGTGCACGCGCCAGGCGCCCACGTCGCCCTCCCAGACGCCGCAATGGAACCTCTCGTCCTGCGACGAGTAGGCGTTGCCGACTGCCTGCGTCGGCTGCCCGGCCACCAGGCGATCGGCGGCGACCGGTGCGCGCGTGGCGGCGTCGGGCGTGTGCGGCACGGGAACGATGCGGGGCATGGGCGGCACCTCGGGTTGGGGCCGCTATCATGGCCGTCCCCATCGGCAGCCATCAAGGAACGGTCATGAGCGTGCGCACCCTGCAGGAATTCCTCGCCTCCTCCCGCGAAAAGGACGCCAGCCCGGAAGCCTTCGAGCTGGAGAGCCCGCACCTGCTCGAAGTGCGATTGAACGGCCTGGTCTGGGCCAAGGCCGGTGCGATGGTGGCGCGCAAGGGTGCGGTGAAGTTCACCCGCCAGGGCGTGCTGGAACAGGGCCTTGGCAACCTGCTGAAGAAGGCGGTCAGCGGCGAGGGCATGCAGCTGATGAAGATCGAAGGCCAGGGCCGCGTCTACCTGGCCGACGCCGGCAAGCGGATCACCCTGCTGCGGCTGGCCGGCGAGGCCATCTTCGTCAACGGCAACGACGTGCTGGCGACCGAGTCGGGCATCGAAAGCCGCATCACGATGATGCGCAAGGTCGCCGGCATGCTGTCGGGCGGCCTGTTCAACGTGCGCCTGAGTGGGCACGGCATCGTCGCCATCACCTCCCACTACGAGCCGCTGACGCTGCCGGTGAATGCGCAGACCGGACCGGTGTTCACCGATCCGAACGCCACCGTGGCGTGGTCGGGTGGCCTGACGCCGGAAATCATCACCGACATCTCGCTGGGGACGCTGCTGGGCCGTGGATCCGGCGAGAGCATCCAGCTGCGGTTCGCGGGCGACGGCTGGGTGGTCGTGCAGCCGTACGAAGAAGTCGCGCTGCAGCCGCGGCAGTAACCGACGCAGTAACCGTCGCGCAGGTCAGTTGCCGACGGCGCCCACCGAGACGCGGTTGCGGCCTTGCCGCTTGGCGCCATACAGCGCTTCGTCGGCGGCCCGCAGCAGGTCGTCGACGTGGCGGAACTGTTCCAGCGCGCCCTGCGTGGCCAGGCCGGCGGAGAAGGTGATGTGCAGCGGCTGGCCGTTGACGTGGGCCATCGCGGCGCCGGCGACCTCGGACAGGATGCGGCGCACCACATGGACCGCGGCGTCTTCGTTGATGCCCGGCAGCACGACCAGGAATTCCTCGCCGCCATAGCGGGCGACCACGTCGCTGCTGCGCACGTGCCGCATCAGCGACTTGGCGAAATTGCGCAGCACTTCGTCGCCGACCAGGTGGCCCCAGCGGTCGTTGACCTGCTTGAAGTCGTCCAGGTCGATGAAGGCGATCGACAGCGGCCAGCCGTGGCGGGTGGCGGCGTCGAACTCTTTCTCCAGCACTTCTTCCAGCTGGTTGCGGTTGTAGGCGCCGGTCAGCGGATCGCGGCGGACTTCTTCGGCCAGGCGGCGCGCGCGGTCCTCGTGTTCGTCGGCGTCCTTGCGCGCGCGTGCGGCTTCCTGGATCTCGCGCAGGTTGCGTACCACCAGCAACTCGCGCGCCTGGTCCAGCAGTGCCTGGATGCGCGCGGGCGGCGCGGGCGGGACGTCGAACATCGCGCAGACCTCGGGCAGCGCGGTGATCATGTCCTCGGTCAGCGCGAGGAAGGCGGCATAGTCCATGCCCAGCCGCGTGGCGACCTGCAGGGCGGCCTTGCGATGCGCTTCTTCGGTGCGGGCTTCGTCAGTGCCGGCGATCCAGATGTCGGCGACATGACCGGACACCGCGACGCAGGCATTGAACGTGGTGTCCGACGCGGACGCTTCGCTCTCCAGGATCGCCTCGCGCAGCAGGGCCGGCAGGTTCCACTGCCGCGCCAGCCAGCCGCCCACGGCCGCGTGGTCGCAGCCCAGCCACTCGCGTTCTGCCGCCAGCAGGGCGGCATTGTCCTGGGTGCGCTCGACCAGGTGCGCATACTCGTCGCCCAGCACTTCCAGCAGGGCCAGCATGCCGATGTCCTGCAGCAGGCCGGCCAGCATCAGTTCCTCGGCCTTGCGCATGCCGGCGTGCTGGCCGAGCAGGCGGCACGCCAGCGCGGCGATCACGCTGCGACGCCAGACGCGTTCCTGCGCGGCCGGATGGGTGCCGGTGCCGCAGCGCGTCAGCGAAAACCCCAGCGCCAGCGTCAGCGTGGCATTCAGGCCGAGCACCGTGAGCGCCTGCGACAGGTTCTCCACGCGGCGACGGCTGGCGTAGAGCGGGGAATTGGCGATGCGCAGCATGCGCGCGCTCAGCGCGGCGTCCAGACCGATCGTGTCGGCAGCGGTCGCCATCACCACCTCGGGGTCCTGCGCCAGCTCGATGATGCGCAATGCCACGCCCGGCGGGCTTGGCAGGTTGCGGCAATTCGACAACTGGGATTCGAGTTCGGGACGCATCCGAGGGCGGTACGCAGGAAGTGGGCGGGCGGGATGCCAGCAAGGCGTGACGGAGTGTCAGCTTTGTAGAAAGTTTCGGCGCGGACAGCGCGAACTTTAGCCAGCGGCGACGAACGGTCGCGGCAGGTGCATCGCCTTATTCCTTCGCACGCGCTGCCGGAAACAGGAAAGCCGCGGTTTCCCGCGGCTTTCCCGGTGCAGCGCAGGGCGCGTTGGCTTACGCCAGGCCGGCCTGCTTCATCACTTCGGCGGCGTAGTCTTCCACCACCTTCTCGATGCCTTCGCCGACCACCAGGCGCTGGAAGCCGACCACGTCGGCGCCGGCGGCCTTGACCACCTGCTCGACCGACTTGTCGCTGTCCAGCACGTACGGCTGGCCGTACAGGGTGACTTCGTTGACGATCTTGTTGATCTTGCCGGAGATAATCTTCTCCAGGATGTCGGCCGGCTTGGCCTTGTCCTTGTCGGACATCTTGGCCAGCTCGATTTCCTTTTCCTTCGCCACGAACTCGGCCGGCACGTCGGCGGCCTTGTTGTGCGGGGGGTTCATCGCGGCGATGTGCATCGCCAGGCCGCGGGCCAGTTCGGCGTCGCCGCCCTTGACCTCGACCAGCACGCCGATCTTGCCGCCGTGCACGTAGGCGGCCACGTTGTGGGCGCTGTCGATGGCGACCAGGCGACGGATCTGCATGTTCTCGCCCAGCTTGGCGATGGCGGCGGCGCGGGCTTCCTCGACGGTCTCGCCCGAGGCCAGCTTGGCGCTCTTCAGCGCTTCCACATCGGCGGCGCCCGAGGTCAGCGCGGCCTGCGCGATGGCGTCGGTGAAGGCGATGAAGTTGGCGTCCTTGGCGACGAAGTCGGTCTCGGAGTTGATCTCGACCAGCACGGCCTTGCCGCCGTCCTGGGCCACGGCCACGCGGCCTTCGGCGGTGACGCGGTCGGCCTTCTTGTCGGCCTTGGCCAGACCCGACTTGCGCAGCCACTCGGCGGCAGCGTCGATGTCGGCGTTGTTCTCGGTGAGCGCCTTCTTGCACTCCATCATGCCGGCGCCGGTGCGCTCGCGCAGTTCCTTGACCAGGGAAGCGGTGATTTCCACGGGATTACCTCTATTTGGATTGGCAAAGCCCCTCTTCCGTCGGGAGAGGGGTTGGGGCGAAGGTCCGGTGGAACCGCGACGCTCGAGGCGTCGACGTGATCACCGCACCCTCATCCGCCCTTCGGGCACCCCCG
The DNA here is from genome assembly GCF_022539275.1 of Pseudoxanthomonas sp. LH2527. NCBI lineage: Bacteria > Pseudomonadati > Pseudomonadota > Gammaproteobacteria > Lysobacterales > Lysobacteraceae > Pseudoxanthomonas > Pseudoxanthomonas sp. LH2527. Next base: position 18,215 of record NZ_JAKZBW010000031.1, read on the forward strand.
CCTTCGCGGGGGCAGGCCCTTCCCCCGGGGGGGAAGGAAGAACATGGGCCGCCGCGCAGCATGGCGCGGCGGCATTGCAGCCGGATTACTCGGCGGCGGCTTCGTCGGGCTTCTTGCCGGCAGCCTTCTTGGCCGGGGCGCGACGCGCACCCTTGTCGTCGCCGCCTTCGGCGAACTCGTCCTCGCGCACGGTGGCGGCGTTCGGCTGGGCGGCCTTGCCTTCCAGCACGGCGTCGGCGGCGGCACGGGCGTACAGCTGCACGGCGCGGATGGCGTCGTCGTTGCCGGGGATGGCGTAGTCGACCAGGGCCGGGTCGTAGTTCGAGTCGACCACCGCGATCACCGGGATGCCGAGCTTCTTGGCTTCCTTGATGGCGATGTCTTCATGGCCGATGTCGATGACGAACAGGGCGTCCGGCAGGCGGTTCATTTCCTTGATGCCGCCCAGCGAGGCCAGCAGCTTCTCGCGCTCGCGGCGCAGGCCCAGCACTTCGTGCTTGACCAGCTTCTCGAACGTGCCGTCGGTTTCGGCGGCTTCCAGTTCCTTCAGGCGGGCGACCGACTTCTTCACGGTGGCGAAGTTGGTCAGCGTGCCGCCCAGCCAGCGCTGGGTCATGAACGGCATGCCGCAACGCTCGGCTTCTTCCTTCACCGCCTCGCGCGCGCTGCGCTTGGTGCCCAGGAACAGGATGGTGCCGCGCTTCTGCGCGACGCCCGAGATGAAGTTCATCGCGTCGTTGAACAGCGGAACGGTCTTCTCGAGGTTGATGATGTGGATCTTGCCGCGGGCACCGAAGATGTACGGCGCCATCTTGGGGTTCCAGTAGCGGGTCTGGTGGCCGAAATGGACGCCGGCTTCCAGCATCTGGCGCATGGTGACTTGGGGCATTGCAGTGACTCCATCGAAGGGGAACCCACCGTCCGGGTCAATGGAGGACGGCGCCGGTGAGGGCGGGGTTCCGGGGTTGGGCCTCCCTGCGGCTTCCGTGTCCGAACCCTTCAGCGAAGGGCACCCCGGCACGGGTTGGGGCAGCAGGTGTGGATTCGTCGGTGTCGCCCGACGTGGGCGGTCCGGCCGGGCAGACCCGGGCACGAAGCCGCTGGAGTATAGCGGTCCTGCCCCCGCTGCCGCAAACCGGGCCTGCCTGGCCGGCACGGGCGCCGGGTACGGGCCGTTCAGCCCGGGCGCCAAATGGGGGATAATCGGCCAATGGCCATCCAGCTCAAGACCCCCGAAGACCTCGCCCAGATGCGCATCGCCGGCCGCCTGGCCGCCGAAGTGCTGCAGGTGGTCGCCCCGCACGTGAAGCCGGGCGTGACCACCGCCGAACTGGACCGCATCTGCCACGATCACATCGTCAACGTGCAGAAGGCGATCCCCGCCAACGTGGGCTACAAGGGCTTCCCGGCCACCGTCTGCACCTCGGTCAACAACGTCATCTGCCACGGCATCCCCAGCGAGGCGAAGGTGCTTAAGGACGGCGACATCCTCAACATCGACGTCACCGTCATCAAGGACGGCTGGCACGGCGACACCAGCCGCATGTACCTGGTCGGTACCCCGTCGGTGATGGCCAAGCGGCTGGTGGACACCACCCGCGAGGCGATGTTCCGCGGCATCCGTGCGGTGAAGCCGGGCGCCACCCTGGGCGACGTGGGCCACGCGATCCAGCAGTACGCCGAAGCCGAGCGCTTCAGTGTGGTGCGCGAGTACTGCGGTCACGGCATCGGCAAGGTCTACCACGACGAGCCGCAGGTGCTGCATTACGGTCGTCCCGGCGACGGCGTGGTGCTGAAGCCGGGCATGACCTTCACCATCGAGCCGATGATCAACGAAGGCGCGCGCCATACCCGGGTGCTGCCCGACGGCTGGACCGTGGTGACCAAGGACCGCAAGCTGTCCGCGCAGTGGGAGCACACCGTGGCGGTGACCGAGGACGGCGTCGAGATCCTGACCCGCGTGCCGGGCGACGACAACGACCTGTGAGCGCCACGACAGCCGCGAACGGACAGGCGACGCGGCTTCCGGATATCGGCCCGGACGTCGCCGATGACGCGGACTGGGCAGCGGCGGCGCGTGCGTCGCTGACCAACACCGACGCACGGCTGGACAAGCGCTTCGACCAGGACGACGGCATGGACCGCATCCTCGCGCTGCGCGCGCGGGCGGTCGACCATCTGCTGAAGGACGCCTGGCTGCGCTGCATCCCGGCCGACGCGCCGATGGCGCTGTTCGCGGTGGGTGGCTACGGCCGCGGCGAACTGTTCCCGCATTCAGACGTCGACGTGCTGGTGCTGGCCGCACCGGACGTGCAGCAGGCCCATCACGGCGCGGTGGCGCGGCTGTTCGCCCTGCTGTGGGATGCAGGGCTGCCGATCAGCCACAGCGTGCGCTCGGCGGGCCAGTGCACGGCGGCCGCGGCGGCCGACCAGAGCGTGTTGACCGCGCTGATCGAGGAACGGCTGATCGTCGGCGAGCCGGTCGACGAAGCCCTGCTGATCGATGCCACCGGCGCGGCGCGGGTCTGGCCGCCGCGGGATTTCTTCGTCGCCAAGCGCGAGGAACTGCGCATCCGCCATGCGCGGTTCGGCGACACTTCGGACAACCTGGAACCCAACATCAAGGAAGGCCCCGGCGGCCTGCGCGACCTGCACACGCTGGGCTGGATGGCGTTGCGCACGTTCGGCGTGCGCGACCTGGAAGCGCTGGTCGGGCTGGGCCACCTAGGACACGACGAAGCCGCCGCACTGGCGCGCGAGCGGCGTGCGCTGGGGCGTCTGCGCTACGGCCTGCACCGGGTGGCGAACCGGCCCGAGGAGCGCCTGCGGTTCGATTACCAGAAGACGCTGGCACAGCAGCTGGGCTTCGCCGACGACGCCGAGAGCCTCGGTGTCGAGAAGATGATGCAGGGCTTCTACCGCAGCGCGGCCATCGTGCGGCGGATCAGCGATCGCCTGCTGCAGCGTTTCGAGGAGCAGTTCGACGGCGAAGCGCTGGCCGAACCGCTCGATGACCAGTTCGCCTCGCGCCGCGGCTACCTGGCTGCCCGTCATGGCGACTGGCCGGCGAACGATGTCGGCCAGGTGTTCGCGCTGTTCGCGGTCTGGGCGGCGCATCCGCAGATGCGCGGCCTGCATTCGCGCACCGCGCGCGCGCTGGCCGAATCACTGCCCAGGCTCTCGCCGTATCCCGACGCCACGCGTGCGCAGCGCGACGCCTTCATGGCCCTGTTGCGCGGTCCGCGTGCGGTGGAAACCCTCACCCGCATGGCGCGCCTGGGCGTGCTGGGGCAGTGGATCCCGGCCTTCGCGCGGGTGTCCGGGCGCATGCAGTTCGACCTGTTCCATGTCTACACCGTCGATCAGCACACGCTGATGGTGCTGCGGAACATCGCCGCGTTCGCTGGCGGCCGCGCCGATGAGCGCTTCTCCATCGCGCACGAGGTGTGGCCGCGCCTGCGCAAGCCGGAACTGCTGCTGCTGGCCGGCCTGTTCCACGACATCGCCAAGGGCCGCGGCGGCGACCACTCGGAACTGGGGGCGGTGGATGCGCGCGAGTTCTGCGCGGCGCATGCGCTTAGCGAGGGCGACACCGCGCTGGTGGCCTGGCTGGTGGAGCAGCACCTGCGCATGTCGGTGACGGCGCAGAAGCAGGACATCGCGGACCCCGAGGTCATCCATCGCTTCGCCGCCCTGGTGGGCGATCGCGAGCGTCTCGATTATCTGTACCTGTTGACCTGCGCGGATATCGCCGGCACCAGCCCCAAGCTGTGGAATGCGTGGAAAGACCGCCTGCTGGCCGACCTTTACTTCGCCGCGCGCCGCGTGTTGCGCGAGGGGCTGGAGAATCCGGTGGCGGTCGAGGAGCGGCTCGAGGAGGCGCGCGGCAGCGTACGTGCGCTGCTCGAACTGCAGGGCATGTCGGCAGCGCAGGCCGATGCGCTGTTCACCGCGATGCCGGAGGAAAGCTTCCTGCGCTTCCGTCCGGAACAGCTCGCCTGGCAGACCCAGGCCATCCGCGGTGCCGCCGCTGGCGAAACCCGCGTGCGTGCGCGGCGCATTGCCGACGATGCCGATGCGATCGAGCTGTTCGTCCATTCGCCCGACCGCGATGGCCTGTTCGCCGCCATCCTCGCCACCCTCGACCGCATGGGCTTCGCCATCCATCAGGCGCGCGTGCTGGTCGGCCCGCAGGGCGCGATCTTCGATACGTTCGAACTGCTGCCGGCCGACACCTATGCGCCGCGCGACCCGGACGAGATCGCACGCACGCTGGACGCGGCGCTGTCGCGGCCGCTCGACAGCGTGCGCACCTCCCGCCGCGCCGTGCCGCGCCAGCTCAGGCATTTCCGGTTCGCGCCGCGCATCGAGTTCGGCACCACGCCCGACGGGCGGCGCACCATCCTCGGCCTGGTCGCCCCCGACCGTCCCGGCCTGCTGTCGGACGTGGCCCAGGTGCTGCGCCGGCAGGGCCTGCGCGTGCACGATGCGCGCATCGCCACCTTCGGCGAACGCGCGGAGGACGTGTTCCAGATCACCGACGAACACGACCAGCCGCTGACCGACCCCTCCCTGCAGGACGCGCTGCGCGATGCGCTGCGCGCCGGCCTCGACACTCCCCCCTGATCAGATCCGGCAGAACGTTTGATGACCCGCAAAGCCAGCAAGACCGAAGAACTGAAGTCCACCATCGAGAGCGCGTTCGAGCGCCGCGCCGAACTGACGCCGTCGGAGATCGAAGGTTCCACCCGCACCGCCGTCGAACTGGCCATCGAAGGCCTGGAGAGCGGCAAGCTGCGCGTGGCCGAGCCCGATGGCCAGGGCGGCTGGAAGGTCAACGAGTGGTTGAAGAAAGCGGTGCTGCTGTACTTCCGCGTCAACGAGATGGAACTGGTCGAAGCCTATCCCGCGCCGTTCTGGGACAAGGTCGAGGCCCGCTTCGGCGCCTTCGACGAGAACGACTTCCGCAAGCTCGGCGTGCGCGTCGTGCCGGGCGCGATCGCGCGCCGTGGCACGTACTTCGGCAAGGACGTGGTGCTGATGCCGAGCTTCGTCAACATCGGCGCCCATGTCGGCGAGGGCACGATGGTCGACACCTGGGCGACCGTCGGCTCGTGCGCGCAGATCGGCAAGCACTGCCACCTGTCCGGCGGCGCCGGCATCGGTGGCGTGCTGGAGCCGCTGCAGGCCAGCCCGACCATCATCGAGGACCACTGCTTCATCGGCGCCCGCTCGGAAGTCGTCGAAGGCGTGGTGATCGGCCATCACAGCGTGATCGGCATGGGCGTGTTCATCGGCCAGTCGACGCGCATCTACAACCGCGCCACGAAAGAGATCACCTACGGCTACGTGCCGCCGGGCAGCGTGGTGGTGTCCGGCTCGCTGCCGGCCGCCGACGGCTCGCATTCGCTGTACTGCGCGGTGATCGTCAAGCAGGTCGACGAGAAGACGCGTAGCAAGACGAGTGTCAACGAACTGCTGCGCGGGTTGGCGGACTGAGCATGCTGGAGTGGTGGCCATGATCGCGTCCGTGTTCGTCCTGGCTGCGCTTGCGGGCGTGCCATCAGACTTGCCGGCCGGCTGGCATCCTCTGTCGGCGGTTGCTCTGGAAGAGGATTGGCGCGATGAATCGCCAGTCCGCTTTGACAGACTTGTCGCTGACTTCGATGGGGACGGACGGGAGGATCTTGCGATCCTCCTGCGTTCCGCACGGCATGAGGCACTCTGGGTCCGGCTGGGTGGCGATACGGATGCTGAGGTCTGGCAGAAGTTGGCGGAGCTGCCGCTGCCAGGTGGCGTGATCGATCAGCGGTCCAACATGGGATTGGCTCGCGTTGAGCCAGGTGTCGTGGCTTATGGTTGCTTCGATGGCTCACGGGAGTGCGACATCGCGACCGATGCGCAGCGTCCGAAGCTGGTGCTGACATCGCCCGCGATTGATTTTTTCCGGATGGGATCATCCGCATCCGTTTTCTTCTGGAGCAACTCCCGCAAGAAGTTCCTGCGGGTGTGGACGAGTGACTGACATGACGACGATCTACGGGTTGAAGAATTGCGACACCTGCAAGAAGGCGACCAAGTGGCTGGACCGCTTCGGCATCTCTTACACCTTCGTCGACTACCGCGATGACCGTCAGTCGCCCGACACGTTGAAGGACTGGGCGGAGAAAGCGGGCGGTTGGGATGCGCTGATCAACAAGTCGTCGACGACCTGGCGGCAGCTGCCGGAGAACCGCAAGACGCCGGGATCGGAGGCGGAATGGAAGCTGCTGCTGAAAGAGTATCCGCAGCTGATCCGCCGCCCGCTGGTGATCACCGGTGAAGGCGGGTTTTCACAGGGCTTCAGCGACAATGGCTTCAAGAAGATCTTCGGAGCCGGCGCGTGAGCGATGTCGTCGAACTGTCCTGCGAACTGGTCCGTCGCCATTCGGTGACGCCGGATGATGCCGGTTGCCAGCAGGTGCTGGCGACGCGGCTGGCGCAATGGGGCTTCCACTGCGAGCACCTGCGCTTCGGCGACACCGACAACCTGTGGGCCACGCATGGCAGCGGCTCGCCGGTGCTTGTGCTGCTCGGTCACACCGACGTGGTGCCGCCGGGGCCGCTGTCGGAATGGACCAGTGATCCCTTCGTGCCGACGGTACGCGATGGCGTGCTGTACGGTCGCGGCACGGCCGACATGAAATGCAGTGTGGCGGCGTGCACGATCGCGCTGGAGCGTTTCGTCGACGCGCATCCGGACCATCCCGGCACCGTTGCACTGCTGGTGACCTCGGACGAGGAGGGCGACGCACACGATGGCGTGAAGAAGGTGGCGGCCCTGTTCCGCGAACGCGGCCAGACGATCGACTGGTGCATCACCGGCGAGCCATCGTCGAAAGAGCAACTGGGCGACCTGCTGCGCGTGGGCCGGCGCGGCACGCTGACCGCCACGCTCAGCGTGCGGGGCGTGCAAGGCCATGTGGCCTATCCGCACAAGGCGCTCAACCCGATCCACAAGACGCTGCCGGCGCTGGACGAACTGGCGGCGCGGCAGTGGGACGACGGCTACGAGACGTTCCCGCCGACCAGCCTGCAGATTTCCAACATCCATTCCGGCACCGGCGCCAGCAACGTCATCCCCGGCGAATTGCAGGTGGTGTTCAACCTGCGCTTCAACCCGTCGTGGACGGCGGAGAGGCTGGAGCAGGAGATCGAGGCGGTCTTCCAGCGGCACGGCCTGGACTACAGCGTGCACTGGCATCGCGGTGGCGAGCCGTTCTACACCCCGGAAGGGCATCTGCGCGCGACGGCGCGCGCGGTGCTGGGCGAATTCGCCGGTGCGCCGCCCGAGGAGAGCACCGCGGGTGGCACCTCCGATGCGCGCTTCATCGCACCGCTGGGCGCGGAGTGCATCGAAGTCGGACCGGTCAACGCCAGCATCCACAAGGTCGACGAAAATATCCGCGTGACGGATCTCGAGGCGCTGCCTGGCCTGTACCAGAAGCTGCTTGAGCGGCTGATGCTGCCGGTTCGCGCTGCTTTGTAGGAGCGCCCTCGGGCGCGATGCCTTTCACGCCCGTTCCTGAAAAGCATCGCGCCCGAGGGCGCTCCTACAGGGTCTTGGTGGTTGCAGGCGCAACTTTTGCGGGGCTTGCCAAGCGCTGGCCTAAGCGGTTACGGTCGCCCCATGCCCTGCCGCACCGCCATCAACAACAACCGCAATAACCTGCGTCCGAACAACGGGACGCGGGCGATGCGGCTCTGCGACTAGGCAAGGAAAGACCTGCCGGATACCAGAAACCCGCATCGCGAGATGCGGGTTTCTTCGTTTCGGGCTTCCGCCACCGACCCCACCAGGAGCTTCCACCCATGTGTTCCATCTTCGGCATCTTCGGGCTGCAGCCCGGCGACGACGTCCAGGCCCTGCGACGGCAGTCGCTGGAACTTTCGCAGAAGCAGCGCCACCGCGGCCCCGACTGGAGTGGCGTGTACCACGACGACGGCGCCATCCTGGTGCACGAGCGCCTGGCCATCGTCGATCCGGCCGGCGGCTCGCAGCCGCTGCGCTCGGCGGACGGCGAGCTGGTGCTGGCGGTCAACGGCGAGATCTACAACCATCGCGAACTGAAGGCGGAACTGACGCAGGACTACGCGTTCCAGACGGGCTCGGACTGCGAGGTCATCAATGCGCTGTATCGCGAGGATGAACCTGCCTCCTTCCTCAACCGCCTCAACGGCATCTTCGCGTTCGCGCTGTGGGACAAGGCGAAGGGCCGCGCCCTGATTGCGCGCGATCCGCTCGGCGTCTGCCCGCTGTACTGGGGACACGACCGCGAAGGCCGCCTGTGCGTGGCATCGGAGATGAAGGCGCTGGCGCCGATCTGCGCCGACGTGGCGCAGTTTCCGCCAGGCCACTATTACGAGTTCTCGACGGATACTGCGGAAGGCGGGCCGAGGCCCGCCCTACGGAAGTATTACGAGAAGCCGTGGCGCGATTACGCTGCAGTGGAAGGTGTCGAGGTCGCCAAGCAGGAACTGCGCGAAGCCTTCGAGCGCGCCGTACATCGCCAGCTGATGACCGACGTTCCCTATGGCGTACTGCTGTCGGGCGGGCTGGACTCTTCGCTGGTCGCGGCGGTGGCCGCGCGCTACGCGCGCCACCGCATCGAGGACAACGACACCACCGAAGCCTGGTGGCCGCGGTTGCACTCGTTCGCCATCGGCCTGGAGGGTTCGCCCGACCTGGCGGCGGCCGAGGTCGCGGCGAAGTCGCTGGGTACCGTGCACCACGGCTTCACCTACACCTTCCAGGAGGGGCTGGATGCGATCCCGGAGGTGATCCGACATATCGAGACCTATGACGTCACCACCATTCGTGCGTCGACGCCGATGTACCTGCTCGCGCGCCGCATCAAGGCGATGGGCGTGAAGATGGTGCTGTCGGGCGAGGGCAGCGACGAGATCTTCGGTGGCTACCTGTACTTCCACAAGGCACCGAACGCGCGCGAATTCCACGAGGAGCTGGTGCGCAAGCTGGATGCGCTCTACAACTACGACTGCCTGCGCGCCAACAAGTCGATGATGGCCTGGGGCGTGGAACCGCGCGTGCCGTTCCTCGACGTCGAGTTCCTCGACGTGGCGATGAAGATGGACGCCCTGCACAAGATGATCGACAAGGGCGCCGCCGGCGCACAGCGGATGGAGAAAGGCGTGCTGCGCGAGGCCTTCGACGGCTACCTGCCGGAATCGATCCTGTGGCGGCAGAAGGAGCAGTTCAGCGACGGCGTCGGCTATGGCTGGATCGACGGACTGAAGGCGCATGCCGAGGCGCAGGTCAGCGACCGCGAACTGGCGGCGGCCGACAAGCGTTTCCCGGTCAACCCGCCGCAGACCAAGGAAGCGTACTTCTACCGCACCCTGTTCGAGCAGCACTATCCGGGGCAGGCCTGCGCGGAGACGGTGCCGGGCGGCAAGTCGATCGCCTGCTCGTCACCGGCGGCGATCGCCTGGGATGCCAGCTTCGCGAAGATGGCGGACCCGTCCGGGCGTGCCGTGTCCGGTGTACACAACGCGGCGCTGTAGTCATCTTCCTTCTCCCGGCGTGCGGGGAGAAGGTGGCCGACAGGCCGGATGAGGGGCGAGCGAAGCCAGTTTGTGCGGACGGCGCCGAAGCGGGAGAGGCAAGAACGCCCCTCATCCGCCTTCGGCATCTTCTCCCCATCGCGGGCGATGGGGAGAAGGGCGGCGTCGGGCGCTACGTCGGGCCGGGCGGTGTCCAGCTTGCATGACGCGGCGCTGCAGGCATTCTGCTTTTCCCCGCATGGGGGAAAAGGAATACGTCAGGGCCGCAGCGTGAGCGTGTGGATGGCATCGCCCGGCAGGAACGATGTCGGCCTTCCATGCACCCAGTCATCATGGCCGGCGCCCCAGAACGGCGACATCGGGTGTCCGCTCTGGCCGCCGGGCATGTGGATGATGCCGTCGGCTTCGTGCCCGGGCGACACCACCATGCGCTCCGAGGCGCCGAACGCCGGCCCCTGCACGCGCGGCATCGCGCCATCGCCGGCCAGCGGTTCGCCCGGCATGCACAGCTTCGGTTTGAGGAAGGTGGGCAGGGCGTTGGCCAGCGGATGGCAGATCTTCGCGGTATTGCGCTCGCCCCAGCGGCGCTCGGTCAGCGGCCCCTGTTCGGCGAGGTCGTCGCGGACTTCCTTCGCCGCATCCTCCAGCAGCGCATCCCAGGTGTCGTAGCGGCGCGACAGCAGATGCGGCGGACGCTGTTCCAGCAACGGCCACACGACGCCTTCCAGCTGCGGCAGGTCGGGCATGACGAAGTCCTTGCCCTGCGCCGCCTGTGCGGGCGCGGTCAGGCCGTCGGCGATGCGCGCGTGCACGGCCAGGCGCCAGGCACGCACCAGGCGATAGCTGACCGAATCGACACTGGCGACGCCTTCCCAGGTCTTGCCGGCATCGGCGAGCGCCTTGATCGATGCGTTGGCAGGCTGCCGCTTCGCTTCATCCTGCAGCAGACGCCACCAGCGCTCGAGAAACAGCGCACGGTCGTCGAGCTGGATGGCCAGCAGCTCCTTTTCGGTGAACTGCTCCTTCGCCAGCAGGCCGTCGCGGATCTGCTTCGCGCGTGCGCCCAGCGCATAGCCGCCATCGCCGACGCGTGCGAGCGCCGCACCGTCCAGCACGCGTGCGTTCGCCGTCCACAGGCGATGGTTGGGCGGCGAGGTGAGCACGGGCGAGAGCTGGCTGGAAATCACCCAGGGCGTGCAACTGTCCGGCGACAGCGGAACGACATCGTCCGCAGGTGCAGCCGGTGCCAGTTCCAGCGTATGCGGGCACGACGCGGCGCGCGATGGCAGCGGTCCCAGGATGCGCCAGGCGATGCGGCCGTTGTGGTCAGCGATCACCAGGTTCTGCGCCGGCGTGGCCGTGCGCTGCGCCACCGACAGGGCGGCGGACAGATCGCCGGCGGAGGCGAAATCCGACAGCCCGAAGTTCAGCGCGCCCGGCTGGTGCGCCACCCAGCGCAGCGCCAGTGCAGGCTGCTTGCCTTGCGCCGGGTGGATGATCGGTCCGTAGCGGGTGTCCTGCACGTCCAGCGTCACCGGGTCCGCGCCGGCGACACGGATCGTTTCCGCATGGTGTTCGACCGCATCGCAGGTATCGGTGGGATCGTTCCTATCGCAGGGCTTCACCGGATACCAGTCCGCCGTGTCCGCATAGCTGTTGGTGAAGCCCCACGCCACGTGGCCGTTGCTGCCCACGATGATCGCCGGCAGGCCGGGCAGGCTGAAGCCGGAGACATCCACCTTGCCGCCGGGCGCATGCGGGTCCGGGTAACGCAGGCGCACGCGGAACCAGATGTTCGGCGCGCGCAGGCCCAGGTGCATGTCGTCGGCGACGATCGCGCGCCCGTCTGCCGTCAGTGCGCCGGCCACCGCCCAGTTGTTGCTGCCCGGCGTGCCCTTGTCGGCCAGGCGCTGGTGCGTGTCGCTCTTCGGCATGGGCAACGTGCGCAGGTCGACCTGGTCGGCGGTCGGCAAGGCGGCGTTGCCGCGCGGCTCGCCCTGCAGCGGCGCATCCCATTCGGTGCCGTCGTGGGCCAGCAACGCGTACAGCGCGGGCGGCACCTGGCGACGGATCTTCCACAGGCCGAGCTCGCGCACGTTGTCGGCGTCCTGCAGGTCGAAGTACATGGCATAGCCGGCCAGCGCGGAGTCGGCGACTTCCCACGGGCGCGGCGATTGCCGCAGCAGCAGGTACGGCCAGGGGCGGGTCTTCAGCGCACCCAGACCGTCGTTGACGCCGTTGGCGTAGGCCTGCGGCTGCGGCATGCGATCGCCGGCGAATCCGTCGAGCGACGCCATCGCGCGTGCGCGCATGCGATGCATCCGGCGATCCTTGTCCAGACCCACCGCGACGGGGCCGAACAGTTCGGACAGCTCGCCGGCGGAGCTGCGCCGCATCAGGTCCATTTCGAAATAGCGTTCCTGTGCGTGCACGAAGCCGAGCGCGCGCATCGCATCGGTTTCGCTGGCCGCGTCGATGGTCACCACGCCGAGCGCATCGCGCTGGACGGTGACCGGTGCGGACAGGCCCGCCAGCGGCTGCTCGCCGTCCAGGGCCGCCAGGCTGCCCCGCATCGACCACCACGCCACCAGCAATGCCACGACAACCAGGGCCAACAGCAGCAGCGCGATGCGCCGGGTCCACTTCAGCATTGCGGGATCCTTGCGGTGAGGTGCGTGGCGGGTGGCCGGATTATTCCACGGAAGCCATGACCGTCACTGCCGCGCCGCAACGACGAACGAGACTGATTCCGATTCGGTCACGCCGCGATCCGTTCGGGCATCCTGTGCGCCTCGCCACCGGAGCCCACCCCATGAAAGGCCATCCCGACGTCGTCGACTACCTCAAGTTCCTGCTGCGCGGCGAACTGGCCGCCCGCGACCAGTACTTCATCCATTCGCGCCGCTACGAGGACCAGGGGCTGATGGCCCTGTTCCACCGCATCGACCACGAGATGCAGGAAGAGACCCAGCATGCCGACGCGCTGCTGCGCCGCATCCTGTTCCTGGAAGGCGACCCGGACATGCGCCCGGAGGCGTTCGTGGCCGGCAAGACGGTGGAGGAGATGCTGCAGCGGGACCTGGACGTGGAATACGCCGTGCGGGCCAACCTGGCCAAGGGCGTCGGGATCTGCGAGCAGCATGGCGACTACGTCAGCCGCGAAATCCTGCTGGCGCAGCTGAAGGACACCGAGGAAGACCACGCGCACTGGCTGGAACAGCAGTTGGGCCTGATCAAGCGCCTGGGGATCGAGCTGTACCTGACGTCGAAGCTCGACGGCAAACCTGCCGCCGAATAACCGCCTCCCGTAGAGCCGAGCTTGCTCGGCTCCGCAATCCATTTACGCGGGGACGGGACCGAAAAGCAGCGGAGCGGGCTCCGCTCTACGAACTACGAACGGTGGAGACGATACACGGCGGTCTCCAGCGCGCTCAGGCCTTCCTCGCGGAAACGCGGCTCCTGATCGAGGATGTCGCGACGTTCCAGCAGCGTGTGCTGCCACGGCGCCGCGAACAGCGCGTCGACGTCCGGCGCTTCCACCGAGAACGGTGGCCCGGCTTTCTCGGCCTGCGGATACTCCAGCGTGATCAGCAGTCCCTCGCAGCCGGTCGGCAGGCTGGCATAGACGGTGTCGCGATAGCGCAGGCGCAGGGCGGGCGGCAGCGCGATCAGGGCGGCGCGGTCGTAGACGGCGGCCACGTCCGCCAGCAGGGCCTGGTCCAGGCCGAACGCGTCGCCGAGGATGATCTCGATGGGGCCGGCACTGAAGTGTTCGCCGTAGCGACTGGTTGTCCGCACCGGGTCGAGGCCGGCCTCGTCGAAGAACTGCGTCACCGCCAGCGGCGACAGCTCCACGCCCAGCACGCGATGCCCCTGCGCGGCCAGCCAGTGCATGTCGAGCGACTTGCCGCACAGCGGCACCAGTATGCGCGACGCCTCCGGCAATCCCAGCGACGGCCAGTGCTTCTGCAGCAGCGGCATCACGTCGTGGCGATGGAAACCGATCTGGCCTTCCTGCCACTTCTGCAACCAGAAATCGGCGTCCATCAGCGCTCACTCTGCAAGAAAAGAAGGATGAAGCCAAGGCGTAGAGTCGAGCTTGCTCGACTCCGGCAGTCTCTGATGCCGTGCGATCCAGCGGAGCAAGCTCCGCTCTACGGCTTCTTGTGGCAAGCCGATGGCGCAAACGCTGCTCTGAACGTGTGCCTTGCACGTCCCGTTACTGCACCTGCAGTCCATCGACCTTCTGCCGCGCCCCCTGGAAAGCAGGTCGTGGCTGTCACGAACGCGCCGCAGCGCGCCCGGTCGGTGAACTACTGGATGTCGAGTCCATCGACCTTCTGCCGCGCCTCCTGAAAAGCAGGTCGTGGCGATGACGAACGCGCCGCAGCGCGCCCGGTCAGTGAACTACTGGATGTCGAGTCCATCGACCTTCTGCCACCCACGCGGCAACAACCCACCCCGCGTCGCGCGCGCACCGACATACGCATCCAGGTCCTTGAACGACAGGCTCATCGTGCGCTGGCCGCTCTTGACCAGCAGCGTGGCGCCGGGCGACACGGCGGCGATGGCGACGACATGCTCGGTGCCCAGCTTGGCCTTGGGGATCTCGATGATCTTGTTGCCTTTGCCCTTGTCCAGTTCCGGCAGTTCGCTGACCGGGAAGGCTAGCAGATGGCCGGCACTGGTGACGGCGACGATGCGGTCGGTCGCGGCGTTCGGCACCGGCGCAGGCTGCAGCACGTTCGCGCCGACGGTCAGGTTGAGCATGGCCTTACCGGCCTTCTGGCGACCGGTGAGATTCTCGAAGCGGGTGACGAAGCCGTAACCATGCGAGGACGCCAGCACGAAGCGGCTGTCGTTGTCGCCGCTGGCCAAGGCCTGGAACGAGGCGCCCGCCGCCGGCGAGAAGCGGCCGGTCAGCGGTTCGCCATTGCCGCGTGCGGACGGCAGCGTGTGCACGGCGGTGGAATAACTGCGGCCTTCCGAGTCCAGGAACGCCACCTGCTGGGTGCTGCGCGAGCGCACCGCGCCCAGCAGCCCGTCGCCATCGCGATACGACAGCGTGGAGGCATCCACGTCGTGGCCCTTGGCCGCGCGGATCCAGCCTTTCGCCGACAGCACCACGGTCATCGGTTCGCTGGCGACCAGTTCGGTTTCGTCCAGCGCCTGCGCAGCATCGCGCTGCACCAGCGGCGACAGGCGCGCGTCGCCAAACTTCTTCGCGTCCGCGGCCAGTTCGTCCTTGATCAGCTTCTTCAGCTTGGCCTTCGAGTCGAGGATGCCGGCGATCTTCTCGCGCTCGGCCTGCAGCTCGTCCTGCTCGCCGCGGATCTTCATTTCCTCCAGGCGGGCGAGCTGCTTGAGCTTGGTGTCGAGGATGTAGTCGGCCTGTTCCTCGCTCAGCTTGAAGCGGGCGATCAGCGCAGCCTTCGGTTCGTCCTCGGTGCGGATGATGCGGATGACTTCATCCAGGTTGAGGAACGCGACCAGCAGGCCTTCCAACAGGTGCAGGCGGCGATCGACCTTGTCCAGCCGGTGCTTCAGGCGGCGGGTGACGGTGTCGCTGCGGAACGCCAGCCATTCCGTCAGCAGCATCTTCAGGTTCTTGACCTGCGGACGGCCATCCAGCCCGATGATGTTGAGGTTGACCCGGTAGCTCTTCTCCAGGTCGGTGGTGGCGAACAGGTGGCCCATCAGCTGCTCGGCATCCACGCGGTTGGAGCGCGGGATCAACACCACGCGCACCGGATTGGCGTGGTCGGATTCGTCGCGGATGTCCTCCAGCCACGGCAGCTTCTTGGCGCGCATCTGCGCGGCGATCTGCTCGATCACCTTCGACGGCGACACCTGGTAGGGCAGGGCGTCGATGACGATGTTGGCGTTGTCCTTGCGCCAGGTGGCGCGTGCGCGGACGCTGCCATGCCCGGTTTCGTACATCGTGCGCAGGTCGGACGCCGCGGTGATGATCTCGGCGGTCGTCGGATAGTCGGGGCCGCGCACGTGTTCGCACAGGTCGGCGATGGTCGCGTCCGGGTCGTCGATCAGGCGGATGCAGGCGCTGACGATCTCGTTGAGGTTGTGCGGCGGCACGTCGGTCGCCATGCCCACGGCGATGCCGGTGGTGCCGTTGAGCAGCAGGTGCGGCAGGCGCGCCGGCAGCCAGGTCGGCTCCTCCAGGGTGCCGTCGAAGTTCGGCGTCCAGTCCACCGTGCCCTGGCCCAGTTCGCCCAGCAGCACTTCGGCGATGGGCGTGAGCTTGGATTCGGTGTAGCGCATGGCCGCGAACGACTTGGGGTCGTCCGGCGAGCCGAAGTTGCCCTGGCCTTCGATCAGCGGATAGCGGTACGAGAACGGCTGCGCCATCAACACCAGCGCTTCGTAGCAGGCGCTGTCGCCGTGCGGGTGGTACTTGCCGATGACGTCGCCGACGGTGCGCGCGGACTTCTTCGGCTTGGCGCCGGCGTTCAGGCCGAGCTCGCTCATCGAATACACGATGCGCCGCTGCACCGGCTTCAGTCCGTCGCCGATGAAGGGCAGGGCGCGGTCCAGCACCACGTACATCGAGTAGTCGAGGTAGGCGCGCTCGGCGTACTCGCGCAGCGGGATCTGTTCGAAACCGTGGAAGGTGGGGCGGATTGTTTCGGTCATTGCGGGCGCACGGTCTACGGGTCGGAAAACCCGCCCATTCTACCCGTCGCCCTGTCTCAGCCGCCGATACTCGGCAGCAGCGGCCCGTCCAGCCACAGCCAGCGCGCCAGCCAGGCGGTGGTGACCGCGATGGCGGCGGTCAGCGGCACGCCGACCCGGAGGAAATCGCCGAAGGTGTAGCGCCCGGGGTTGAGGATCAGCAGGTTGCCGTGATGGCCGATGGGGGTCAGGAACGAGGCCACCGCGCCCATCGCCGTGCAGACCACAAAGGGCACCGGGTTCAGGTCCAGCCCGGTGGCCAGCGCCAGCGCGATGGGGGCCAGCAGCACGGTGGTGGCGGCGTCGGACAGGATCTGCGTGAGCAGCGCGGCGGTGCCGAACATCACCAGCAGCAACACCAGGGGCGACCAGTGGGCGGCGTGGTTCAACAACAGGTCGGCCACCAGCGACGCGGTGCCGGTCTTCTCCATGGCGATGCCCAGCGGGATCACGCCGCCGATCATCACGAAGATGCGGATGTCGATTTCCTGGTAGGCGCGCTCGATGTCCACGCAGCGTGTCAGCACCATGGCCACCGCGCCGGCCAGGAAGGCGATGTGCGGCGCCAGCGTCTCGGTCGCGGCGGCCGCCACCGCGGCGGCCATGATTGCCAGCGCGACCGGCGCGCGCCGCCGTGGTTTCACCTGGCCGCCGAACGGCATCAGCATGAGGAAGCCGTGGTGGGTCGCCAGCGGTTCCAGGTTCTGCTGCTGGCCCCAGAGCACCAGCAGGTCGCCTTCCTGCAGCACCGTCTCCGACAGCTCGCCGTGCAGCCAGCCCTCGCGGCGCCACAGGCCGACCACTACCACGCCGAGGTTCCGCAGGAAGTCGATGTCGGCCACGCTGCGGCCGATGAACTCGGAGTGCGGCGCGACCACCGCCTGCACCAGTTGTTCCTCGCCGAGCGTCTCGCTCTTGCCGTCCTCCCGCTTCTCGCCGTACTTGGCCACCGCGTGCAGGGCCAGGCCGGGCTCGTTGCGGATCGAGGCGATCTCGTCCGGCGACGCGCGCACCAGCAGCACGTCGCTGGCGGCCAGCGTGCTGTCCATGCGCTGGTTGCGGCGGCGCATGCCGTGGCGCAGCCAGTCCACCACCTGCAGCCGGTCGTCGAAGGTCTTCTCGAAGTCGCCGCGCGACTTGCCGATCCACGGCGAATCCTCTTCCACCAGCAGCTCGGTGTAGTAGCGATCCAGCTTCAGGTAATCGCCCTGCGGCGTTTCGCCTTCGCGCTTGGGCACCAGCCACCGCCCGAGCAGCATGTAGACCGTGCCCAGCACCACCAGCGCGATGCCGATGGGCGTGACCGCGAAGATGTCGAGGTCGGGCAGGCCGGCGCGCTTGATCAGGTCGTTCGACAGCAGGAAGGCCGGCGCACTGAACAGCGTCAGCGTGGTGCCCAGCGAGGCGGCGAGCGACATTGGCATCAGCAGGCGCGATGCGGCCAGCTTCTGCTCGCGCGCGATGCGCATCAGGATGGGCAGCATCATCGCGGTGACCATGACGTGGTGCGAGAACGCGGCCAACGCCGCCGTCGCCGGCATGACCACGGCAATGGTGCGCCATTCGCTGCCGCCCGCCGCGCGGCCGATGCCGGCGCCGATGCGCTCGGTGATGCCGGTGGCGGACAATCCGGCCGACAGCACGAACACGGCGGCGACGATGATCGCCGGCTCGCTGGCGAAACCGGACAACGCTTCCTTGGGTCCCAGGATGCCGGTCAGCGACAGCGCAAGCAGGCAGAGCAGGGCAACCAGGTCGACACGGAGCTTCTCGCTGATGAACAGTCCCAGCGTGATCGCCAGGATGATCAGGAAGAGGATCTGTTGGAACTCCATGCGTGCTCCGCCCCGGGATGTGCAACCTGCCGTGCACCAGCCTACTGCGGCCGCGCGCAGCGATGTGTTAGGCGAGCCGCCCGGCGCGCGCGCGGCGGGTGCCGGAACGAAAAACCCCCGCTTTCGCGAGGGTCTTCGTTATGCGTGGTGCCCAGGAGAGGACTCGAACCTCCACGGTTTTACCCGCTAGTACCTGAAACTAGTGCGTCTACCAATTCCGCCACCTGGGCAGGTAAGCGAGGCGCGCATTTTGTGGGGAGCGCCCGGGATTGTCAACGGTTCCTTCGCGGGGCGTGGTTCAGGCGGGGTGTACCATCGGCGCATGACCAAGAAGACCCCACGCAGCGGCGGCAAGACGCCCGCAGGAAAAGAAACCTCGTCGGCCGGCAAGGCCGGCACCCGCACGCCAGGCAAGTCGGCCAAGCCCAAGAAGGCCCTGCCGCCCTGGATGCCGGAGCAGCCCGCCTCGCCGGGCCGCCGGGCCGGCGGCCCGCCCCACCGCGGGGGCGGCGGCCGCACGTCACCGCCACGCAGCGGCGGTCGCTTCGTCGATCCGCATGCGCAGCGCGAGGCGCAGCGCTACGAGCAGCCGATCGCCAGCCGCGAAGCCATCCTCGGCTTCCTCGAAGCCGCCGAGGGCCCGCAGACGGCGGAGGAGATCGCCGGTCCGCTGGGGCTGGACGCGCCCGACCGCTTCGATGCACTGACCAAGCGCCTGGGCGCGATGGTCCGCGACGGGCAACTGGTGCAGAACCGCCGCGGCGGCTTCGCGCCGGTGCAGCAGACCGACCTGATCGCCGGCACGGTGATCGCCAATCCCGACGGCTTCGGCTTCCTGCGCCCGGACACCGGCGGTGGCGACGACCTGTTCCTGCCGCCCTACGAGATGCGCAAGGTCATGCACGGCGACCGCGCACTGGCCAACGTCACCGGCATCGATCGCCGCGGCCGCCGCGAAGGCAGCATCGCGCGCGTGCTGGAGCGCGGCGTCACCCGCCTGATCGGCCGCTTCGGCTTCGAGGTCGGCATCGCCTACGTGGCGCCGGACGACAAGCGCATCCAGCGCAACGTGCAGATTCCGCAGGACGCCACCGGCGGCGCGCGCGACGGCCAGCTGGTGGTGGTCGAACTGACCCAGGCCCCGGATGCCCGCCGTCCGCCGATCGGCAAGGTCATCGCGGTGCTGGGCGACAGCCTGACCCCGTCGCTGGTGGTCGAGGCCGCGATCCACGGTCATAACCTGCCGCACGAGTTCCCGCAGGAAGTGCTGGACGAAGCCACGGCGGTACCACTGGTGGTCGAGCAGGCGATGATCGGCAACCGTGTCGACCTGCGCGCGATGCCGCTGGTGACCATCGACGGCGCTGACGCGAAGGACTTCGACGATGCGGTGTATTGCGAGAGCAATCGCCAGGGCCTGCGCATGAAGAACCGCAGTGGCTACCGCCTGGTGGTGGCCATCGCCGACGTGTCGCACTACGTCCGCCCCGGCACGCCGCTGGACGACGAAGCGCAGAAGCGCGCGACGTCGGTGTATTTCCCCGGTTTCGTGGTGCCCATGCTGCCGGAGACGCTGTCCAACGGCATCTGTTCGTTGAATCCGAAAGTCGACCGCATGTGTTTCGTCTGCGACATGCAGGTCAACAGCGAGGGCGAAGTCACCCAGTCGAAGTTCTACGAGGCGGTGATGCGCTCGCACGCCCGCCTGACCTACGACCAGGTGTGGAAGGCCGTCGGCGAGAACGACGCCGAGTCGCGCGCATCGATCGGTGCGCTGCTGCCGCATGTCGAGCGCCTGCACGAGCTGTACGGCCTGCTGGCCAAGGCGCGCGAGAAACGGGGTGCGATCGAGTTCGAGACCTCCGAAGTCCGCTTCGAGCTGGACAACCGCGGTGAAGTCACCCAGGCCGGCATGCTGCAGCGTAACGACGCGCACAAGCTGATCGAGGAATGCATGATCGCGGCCAACGTCGAGGCCGCGCGCTACCTGCTGGGTGCGCATGTGCCGGCACCGTATCGCGTGCACGACCGTCCGCCGGAGTCGAAGTACGCGGACCTGCTGGAGTTCCTGAAGGAGTTCAAGCTCAGCCTGCCGGCCTGGTCGAAGGTGCAGCCGCGCGATTTCACCCAGTTGCTGAAGAAGATCCGCGAGCGTCCCGATGTCGCGCTGCTGGAGTCCGTGGTGCTGCGCAGCCAGAGCCTGGCGGTGTATTCGCCGGACAATGCGGGCCACTTCGGCCTGGCGCTGGACGCCTACGCGCACTTCACCTCGCCGATCCGCCGGTACCCCGACCTGCTGGTGCACCGCGCCATCAAGTACGCGCTGACCAAGGGCAAGCCGGAGAAATTCCTGTACTCCGCGCATGAGATGGCGGCGCTGTCGCTGCAGTGTTCCGAGCGCGCGCGCCGCGCCGACGAGGCCGAGCGCGAGGTCGACGAACGCTACCGCGCGGCATGGATGGAGCAGCATGTCGGCGGGCAGTTCGACGGCGTCATCAGTGGCGTCACCAGCTTCGGCCTGTTCGTGGAGCTGGACCAGTCCAAGGTCAACGGACTGGTGCACGTGACCCAGTTGCCGCAGGACTACTACCACTTCGATCCGCTGCGCAAGATGCTGTCCGGCGAGCGTCGCTGCCTGACGTTCCGGCTGGGTGACCGCGTGCGCATCATCGTGCTGAAGGCCAGCCTGGAAGATCGCAAGATCGACTTCCGCCTGGTCGACGACAAGGGCAGGGACAGCGGGCCGCCGCCTTCCTCGCCGCGCGGCCAGCCGGCCAAGCGGCCGAAGCGGAAGTACTGATTTAATGCCGTCATCCCGGCGAAAGCCGGGACCCAGCGACTTGCATGCGGTTGCACTGATATCCGCACGCGGGCGGCTGGGTGTTTGGAGCTGAAGGCACTGGGTCCCGGCCTGCGCCGGGATGACGGACAAGGGCCATGCCGTCGTCCCAGCGCAAGCTGGGACCCATCTTGATTTTCTTGAGCACATCGCCAGGTGAGGAAGAGAAGAGCACGATCAAGATCAACGTGGATCCCGGCTTTCGCCGGGATGACGATCAGGATCGTGGTGTTTCCCCTTGATTGACCCGGAGTGCCCATGCCCCCCGACATTCACACCGGCGGCTGCCAATGCGGCGCCATCCGCTTCCGCATCACCGGCGAGCTGCGGGATGCGTCGATCTGCCATTGCCGGATGTGCCAGAAGGCGTTCGGGGCGTACTACGCGCCGCTGGTCTCCACGCGTGGCGCGCTGCTGGAATGGACGCGCGGTGAGCCGAAGCGGTTCCGTTCGTCCAACGTGGTGCAGCGTGGCTTCTGCGGCGACTGCGGCACGCCGCTGACCTACGAGGCGCCGGACGGCGTGGCGGTGGCGGCGGGTGCGTTCGATCATCCGGCAGGGTTGGCGCCGTGGGTGCAGTACGGCGTGGAAGGCAAGCTGCCGTACGTGGACACGCTGCCGGCCTTGCCGCAGCGGCGCACCGAGCAGGACGAGGCGGCGACAGCCTTTCTCGCCGACGTCGTGTCCTGCCAGCATCCGGACCACGACACCGCGGCATGGCCGCCGCGCTGAGCCGGCGGTCGGTGCGATAATGCCGGCCTTTCCAACGCGGCCGTACAGCGCATGAGCAAGCAGAACCAGTGGATCGTCGGCGTCAACGCGGTCGCCTCGGCGGTCGAGAACGACGCCGACAACGTGCGCGAGATCCTGGTCGAAGGCGGCAGCAAGAACGCGCGCCTGACCGAGATCGAGGAGAACGCGCGCCGCAAGGGCATCGACGTGCGTCGCGTCACCGGACAGGCGCTGGACGGCGTGGCCGGTGCGTTGCGCCACCAGGGCGTGGCTGCACGCTATGCCGCCGCGCCGACCTGGGACGAGAACGAGCTGCAGGGCCTGGTGGAAGCCGCCGAAGGCAAGGCGCTGCTGCTGGTGCTCGATGGCGTGCAGGACCCGCACAACCTAGGGGCCTGCCTGCGCAGCGCCGCCGCCGCCGGCGTCACCGCGGTGATCATTCCCAAGGACAAGTCGGTCGGCGTCAACGCCACCGTGCGCAAGACCTCGGCCGGTGCGGCCGACCGCATCCCGGTGGTGCAGGTCACCAACCTGTCGCGCTGCCTGCGCGACCTGCAGCAGCTCGGCGTGTGGATCTACGGCCTGGCCGGCGAGGCGACGGCCTCGCTGTACGCCACCGACCTGCGCGGCAACGTGGCGCTGGCGCTGGGCGGCGAAGCCGACGGCCTGCGTCGCCTGACCCGCGAACACTGCGACGGGCTGGTGAAGATTCCCATGCCCGGCGACATCGAAAGCCTCAACGTGTCGGTCGCCGCCGGCATCACGCTGTTCGAGGCGGTCCGCCAGCGCCAGTAAAGGAGCCCGCATGTCCTGCACGCCGCATCCTTGGTTCGTTCGACTGGCGGCACTGCTGCTGCTGGGGCTGTCCTCGCTCACCGCGCTTGCTCAGGAAGCGCCGCGCGCACGCGCCCGCGATCTCGGCGTGGCGCCTGGCATCTTCGCTCCCGGTACGCACAACGCCATCACCGACGTCGCCGGCGTGCGCGTCGGCCAGGTGACGCTGAAGGAAGGCGATACCGTGCGCACCGGCGTCACCGCCATCCTGCCGCATGCGGGCAACGTGTATCGCTCACGCGTGCCGGCCGCGGTGCATGTCGGCAACGGTTTCGGCAAGTTCATCGGCAGCACCCAGGTCAACGAGCTGGGCGAACTGGAAACGCCCATCCTGCTCACCTGCACGCTGTGCGTGTGGAAGGCCGCCGATGCGATGGCGGACTGGATGCTGGCGCAGCCGGACATGCAGCAGGTGCGCTCGCTCAACGTGGTGGTCGGTGAAACCAACGACGGTGGACTCAACGACATCCGCGCACGTCCCGTCACCGCCGAGGCCGTGCGCCGCGCGCTGGCATCCGCGACCGGCGGCGCCGTGCAGGAGGGCAGCATCGGCGCGGGCACCGGCACGGTGGCGTTCGGCTGGAAGGGCGGCATCGGCACCTCGTCGCGCAGGCTGCCGGCATCGCTGGGTGGCTGGACCGTCGGCGTGCTGGTGCAGAGCAATTTCGGCGGCGTGCTGCAGGTCTCGGGCGCGCCGGTCGGACGCGAGCTGGAACGGTATGCGTTCCAGAACGCCGTCGCCGCGCAGGCCGAGGGTCGCCGCGGCGCGGCGGACGATCGTGGCGATGGCTCGATCATCATCGTCATCGCCACCGATGCACCGTTGGGCGACCGCAACCTGCGTCGCGTGGCCTCGCGCGCCATGATGGGCCTGGGCCGTACCGGCAGTTCCGCCTCCAACGGCAGCGGCGACTACGTGCTCGCGTTCTCGACCGCGAAATCGGTGCGGCGAGCCTTCGATGCGCCATGGCTGCAGACCGCCGAACTCGCCAACGAGCAGATGAGCGCGGTGTTCCAGGCCAGCGTCGAGGCGGTGGAAGAGGCGATCTACAATTCGATCTTCATGGCGACCACGGTCAGCGGCAACGGCGAGACGGTCGAGGCCATTCCGCTGGATCGAGTGCGCGACATCCTGCAGCGGCACGGCATCGCACCGCCGAAGAAGTGATCCTCCGGAGTCAGTGCACGACGTTGCGGATGAAGCGCAACGGCGTGTCGCCGTCGTTGCGGTAGGCGTAGTCGCGGTCGCTCGGAAACACGAAGAAATCGCCTGCGGCGACGATGTGGTCGCCGCCCGGCAGTTCGACCACCAGATCGCCTTCGATGACGAAGAACATCTCGTGCCACCCGGCCGGGTCCGCCGCCGACGTGTAACGGTCGCCCGGCATCAGCGTCCACGCCCACAGTTCCACGTCGTGGGCGGCCGGCGCGGTCGCCAGCAGCACGCCCTGCGAGCCCGGTGTACGTCCGCTCCAGGCCAGCGCCTGGATGCGGTCCAGGCCCGGCGCGCTGGGCGGTTTCACCAGGTCCGCGAACGTCACCTTGAGCGCTTCGGCGATGCGGTCCAGCGTGTTGAGGCTGACGTTGGCATCCCCGGACTCGATGCCGACCAGCATGCGGCGGCTGACCGCCGAGGCTTCCGCCAACGCCTGCTGGCTGAGGCCGGCGTCGGTGCGCAGGCGGCGGACGTTGTCGGCGACGTGTTCCAGCACGCTCATCGGCAGGGGTTGCGCAACATATTGCACATCCGGTAGGCTTCGGTCTGCGCAATATAGTGCGCAGACCCTGATATCCTCAAGCGCAGGCGCCACATGCGTCTGCTGGTGCCGCCGCCATGCCGTCTTCCCACGTCCACCCCGCCGCCAGCTGGCAGCCCGTCGCGCTGCTGCTCGTCGCCATGCTGTCGATCCAGGCCGGCGCCTCGATGGCGAAGAGCCTGTTCCCGGTGGTCGGCGCGACCGGCGCCACCGCATTGCGACTCGGGCTGGCCACGCTGATCCTGATGGCGGTGTTCCGCCCATGGCGCACGCGCGTCACCCGCGCGCAATGGCCGCTGCTGTTGTTCTACGGCGCCTCGCTGGGACTGATGAACCTGCTGTTCTACAAGGCGCTGGAAACCGTGCCGCTGGGCATCGCCGTGGCGCTGGAGTTCACCGGTCCGCTGGCGGTGGCGCTGTTCGGTTCGCGTCATCTGCGTGACGTGGTCTGGGTGGCGCTGGCGGTCATGGGGCTGGTGCTGCTGGTGCCGGAGCAGGGAGCCCGGAACGTGGATCTCGTGGGCGCAGCCTATGCGCTCGGCGCGGGCGCGTGCTGGGCGATGTACATCGTGTTCGGCCAGAGGGCCGGCAATGCGCATGGCCCGCAGACGGTCGCGATCGGCAGCTGCATCGCCGCGGTGGTGGCGGTGCCGTTCGGTGTCGCGCACGCCGGCACCGCGTTGCTCGCGCCCGCGCTGCTGCCGGTCGCGCTGGCGGTAGCGCTGCTGTCCACCGCGATTCCCTACAGCCTGGAAATGGTGGCGCTGACCAAGATGCCCACGCGCACCTTCGGCATGCTGATGAGCCTGGAGCCGGCCATCGCCGCCGTGTGCGGCCTGCTGTTCCTGCACGAACACCTGTCGCTGCTGCAGTGGCTGGCGATCGCCGCGATCATCGTGGCATCCGCCGGCGCGGCGATGAGCTCGCGTCCGCCGGTGGCGACGGCAGGCAGTGGCGAAGGATAGCGTCGCGCACTCAGCCCAACGGCTTCGGCCACATGTTCACGATCTTGCAGAACAGGCGCGCGGTCTGTTCGGCGTCGTACACGGCCGAATGCGCGTCGTCGGCGTTCCAGTCGAAACCCGCAGCCTGCACCGCACGCGCGAGCACGGTCTGGCCGTAGGCTACGCCGGCCAGCGTCACCGTGTCGAACACGCTGAAGGGGTGGAACGGGTTGCGCTTGTGCGCCACGCGGTTGACCGCCGCGTTGAGGAAGTTGAGGTCGAAGTGCGCGTTGTGCCCGACCAGGATGGCGCGCTGGCAGGCATGCTTCTTCACTGCCGCGCGCACCGCCGCGAACACATGGTCCAGCGCGTCCTTCTCGTGCTTGGCGAAGCGGAACGGATGGTCTAGGTCGATGCCGGTGACTTCCAGCGATTTCGGGTCGATCTCGGTACCCGGTGCCGGATGCAGGTGCACGCTGGAGGTGGTGCCGCAGACCAACAGGCCGTTCTCGTCCAGGTCCAGCGGCACCGCGGCCAGTTCCAGCAGCGCGTGCCGGTTCCAGTCGAAGCCGCCGGTTTCCACGTCCACCACCACGGGCAGGTAGCCGCGGAAGCGTTGGGCCATCGGGGTGATGCGGACGGGTTCGGCGGTGCTTTCCATGCGGGAAAGGGTAGCAGAGGGAGGCAACGCTTCCCCGGCTGGAGGCCGAACCGCGATCTCATGCTTGTTGTAGGAGCGACGTGAGTCGCGACCGCCAGCCTGCCGCTCGCGTGGCCATGGGGGCAGTACCGGTACATCAGCTTCCAGGCTGCGGCGATGTCTTGGTCGCCCATGCCGTGCGGTCGCGACTTATGTCGCTCCTACAGCAGCTCCGCGCGTGTACCCAGCACCGTGCCTTCCTCGCGCATGCGCGTGAGCATGGCGGCGCCCTGATCCACGAAGGCGGACAGATCCTCCACGCCGGCTTCCGCCGCCAGCAGCCGCAGTGCGACTTCACCGCTGCGGCCGCCTTCGCCCAGCACTTCGATCAGGCGGTAAACGAGCGGCGAGATGGACGCGAAGCGCACCTGATGCGCCGCGTCGCGACGCACCAGCAGCAAGGTGGGCTCGTCCGGCGGGACGTCGGGACGGAAATCGGGGCCGATGCGGTGCACCGGCCACTGGTAGCCCAGCGCCCACGCGAAGGGCGATATCACCGGTTCGCCCGCGAGCAGGTCGCCGTCCGGATCATGCGGTGGCACGGTGTCGCCGGCGATCTGCAGCGCCAGTTCCACCCATTCGTAATGCGCCAGTTCGCGCAGCCAGGGCGGAAGGTCGTCGTCCTGGCGGGCTTCCAGGTAACGGATGAACTCGCGCGCGATTTCCGGAAACAGCGGCGTCTGGCTGCGGTGATCGGCATAGAACTGCCGCACCAGCACGCGCCATGCGTCCTCGCCGAGAGTCTTGCGGATCACCGGGAAGTTGCCGGCGAGCAGGCCTTCGATATTGTTGAAGAACAGGTCGCGGTAGATCGCCAGCCGACGTTCCTCGACACCGGGCGGCGGCGGGTGCGACGACGGATCGCGCAGGTGGCGCGCCAGGGCGAACTGCTGGTCGCGCAGCGTGTCAGCCACGCGCGGCCTGCGCGGCGGCGCCTGCGCGATGCATGGCCTGCAACTGGCGGATGCGCTGCAGTTCGGCGCACAGGTCGGCCAGCGGCGGGAAGTTGAAGTCGCGCTCCAGCAGCGTCGGGCGTACGCCATGCGTGGCATAGGCCTGCGACAGCAGCGACCACACATCGTCCTTCACCGGTGCGCCATGCGTATCGACCTTCAGGTCGTCGGCTTCGTCGTAATGGCCGGCGATGTGGTACGACGCGATCCGCGCCGACGGCATGCGGGCCAGGAAGGCGCGTGCGTCGTAGCCGTGATTGATCGCGTTGACGAAGATGTTGTTGACGTCCAGCAGCAGGTCGCAGTCGGCTTCCTCCACTACCGCAGTGACGAAGTCGGCTTCGTCCATCGCCTGGTACGGGGCGGCGTAGTAGGAGACGTTCTCCACCGCGATCCGCCGGCCCAGCGCGTCCTGCGCGTGGCGGATGCGTGCGGCGACCTGTTGCACGGCGTCCTCGGTGAACGGGATCGGCATCAGGTCGTACAGATGGCCATCGTCGGCGCAGTAGCTCAAGTGCTCGCTGTAGAGCGACACGTCGTACTGGTCGAGGAAGCGTCGGGTGCGGGCGAGGAAGGTGTCGTCCAGCGGCGCCACGCCGCCCAGCGACAGCGACAGCCCATGGCAGGTGAGCGGGTGACGCGAAGACAGCGCCTGCAGGGCTTCGCCATACCGGCCGCCCACGCCGATCCAGTTGTCCGGCGCGCATTCGAGGAAGTCGAAGGCGCCGGCCGGCGCGTCCAGCAGTTCATCCAGCAGGGCGCGGCGCAGGCCCAGGCCGGCAGTGGAGGAGGGAAGGGCGGTCTTCATGCGGAGGCGGGCGCGGGTCCCGGCGTGGCGCCGGAACCCGCGCAAGGACTCACTTGGTTTCGCCGGCCTTCTTGGCGCCGCCGCACTTGCCCTCGCCACACTTGCCTTCACCGCATTTGCCCTCGGCGCCCTTGGTGCCGGCGTGGGCCTTGTGCTCGGCGGCATCGATGAAGCCGTCCTTGTTGGTGTCGATCTCGGCGAACTTCGCCGCCTTGTCGGGATGGGCGGCGGTGAACTCGGCCTGCGAGACCTTGCCGTCCTTGTCGGTGTCGGCCTTGGCCATGCCGCACCTGCCTTCACCACACTTGCCCTCGCCGCATTTGCCTTCGGCGGCCTTGGCGGTTTCGCCGGCAGCCAGCAGGTAGCCCTGCGCCAGCGGCTCCATCGCGAACGCCGAACCGCTCAGGGCGAGACCGCCGGCCAAGGCGATGGCAACCGCGGTGGGCTTGTTGGTCTTGGACATCGTCATGCTCTCCAGTGAGGTGCGGCGGGGGCCGCACGGGAAGTGGCGACAGTGTAGACGCAGTCCGTTAGCCGGCCGTATGCAGGCCCCAGAATGCCAGCGCCCCGCGTGGAAGCGGGGCGCTGGCGGTGTTGCGGTGCGGAAGAAACGTCGTTCAGACCACGCCGGTGGTGCTGGTCTCGTCGCGCTTGTCGCGCGGCGGCAGCGGCTGCTCGCCATGCACCAGGAACCAGATGTTCTCGGCGATGTTGGTGGCGTGGTCGCCGATGCGCTCCAGGTTCTTGGCCATGAACAGCAGGTGCGTGCAGGGCGTGATGTTGCGCGGGTCTTCCATCATGTAGGTCAGCAGCTCGCGGAACAGCGCGGTGTAGTGCGCGTCCAGTTCGGCATCGCGCTCGCGCACCTGCACGGCCTGCTCGGCGTCGCCGTTCTGGTAGGCGACCAGCACGTCGCGCACCTGGCGCGCGGCCAGCTTGCCCAGCGCCCGCAGGCCGGTGATCTGCGGCATCGGCGGCGACACGTTGAGGGCGATCGAGCGCTTGGCGACGTTGGCCGCGTAGTCGCCGATGCGCTCGATGTCGGCCGGAATGCGCAGCCCGGCGAGGATCTCGCGCAGGTCGCGCGCCAACGGGCCGCGCAGCGCCAGGTGCATCACGTCATGGCTGACCTGGTGCTCGATGGCGTCGATGGCCTCGTCGTTGGCGATGATGCGCTGGGCGGCCTTGTCGTCGCGGCGCTCCACCACGTCCAGCGCGGCTTCCAACTGCGCCACGGCGGTCTCGCCCATGCGCACGATCTCCGCCACGATGCGGCGCTGTTCTTCGTCGTAGCTCTTCACGATATGGTCGTTCGGTTGGGTGTTCATGGGGAGGCCGTGATTAGTGATTAGGGATTGGTGATTCGTGATGGGATGAACCGGTGCCGTTTCATGCTGGGGTGCTCGCTTTTGCGAATCACCAATCCCCAATCACGAATCACGGGTTCCTGCATCAACCGAACCTGCCCGTAATGTAGTCTTCCGTCTGCTGCTTGCCGGGGTTGGAGAAGATCGTCGAGGTGACGTCGTGCTCCACCAGCTCGCCCAGGTACATGAAGGCGGTGTAGTCGGACACGCGCGCGGCCTGCTGCATGTTGTGGGTGACGATGGCGATCGTGTACTGGTGCTTCAGTTCCTCGATCAGCTGTTCGATCTTGCTGGTCGAGATGGGATCCAGTGCCGAGGTCGGTTCGTCCAGCAGGATCACGTCCGGGCGCAGCGCCACCGCACGCGCGATGCACAGGCGCTGCTGCTGGCCGCCGGACAGGCCCAGCGCGCTCTGCTTCAGCTTGTCCTTGGCCTCGTCCCACAGCGCCGCCTGGCGCAGCGCCTGTTCCACGCGCACGTCCATGTCGGCCTTGTTCAGGCGCTCGTGGTGGCGGATGCCGTAGGCGACGTTCTCGAAGATGGTCATCGGGAACGGCACCGGCTTCTGGAACACCATGCCCACCTTGCTGCGCAGGCGGTTCATCGGGTACTTGGCGTCGAGGATGTTCTCGCCGTCCAGCAGCACGTCGCCGGTGGCGCGCAGCTTCGGATAGAGCGAGTAGATGCGGTTGAACACGCGCAGCAGGGTGGACTTGCCGCAGCCAGAGGGACCGATCAGCGCGGTGACGCGCTTCTCCGGAATCTCCAGGTTGATGTTCTTCAGCGCGTGGTAGTCGCCGTAGTAGAAGTCCAGGCTCTTGGCGGCCAGTTTCACGCTGGCGTTCGCGGCGAGGTCATCCTGGCGCTGCGGCGTCACCACGGCAATGCGGGCGGCGTCATTCATGGGTCACCTTGTTTCGAAGAAGGATGGTTCGGGCGATCAGGCTGAGCACCAGCACCATGCCGGTGACGAGGAAGGCGCCGGCCCAGGCCAGCGAATTCCACGAGTCGTACGGGCTCATGGCGTACTGGAAGATCACCATCGGCAGGTTGGCCATCGACTGGTTGAGGTCGGTGCTCCAGAACTGGTTGTTGAAGGCGGTGAACAGCAGCGGTGCCGTCTCGCCGCTGATGCGCGCCAGTGCCAGCAGCACGCCGGTGACGATGCCCGGCAGCGCCGAGCGCATCAGCACCTGGGTGGTCACCTTCCACTGCGGCACGCCGAGCGACAGCGCGGCCTCGCGCATCTGCTGCGGCACCAGCCGCAGCATCTCGTCGGTGGTGCGCACGATCACCGGCAGGGCGATGAACGCCAGCGCCACAGCGCCCGCCCACGCCGAGTAGTGACCCATCTGCGCCACCATCACGGTGTAGATGAAAAGGCCCAGCACGATGGACGGCGCCGACAGCAGGATGTCGTTGACGAAGCGGACGGTTTCGCCCAGCCAGTGCTTGTTGGCGTATTCGGCCAGGTAGGTGCCGGCGGCCACGCCGACCGGCGTGCCCAGCAGGATCGCCAGCAGGCTCATCACCACGCTGCCGAACAGCGCGTTGGCCAGGCCGCCGGGTTCGTTCGGCGGCGGCGTCATCTGGGTGAACAGGTCCAGGTTGAGGCTGCTCATGCCCTTGGTGATCGTGGTCCAGAGGATCCAGACCAGCCACATCAGGCCGAAGATCGCGGCCGCAATGGACAGCGTCAGCGCGACGGCGTTCTTGACCTTGCGGTAGGTGTACAGGGACGCGGACATCAGTTGCCCTCCCGCTTGGCCAGTTGGCGCAGCATCAGGCGGGCGATGGCCAGCACGATGAAGGTCAGCAGGAACAGGGTGAAGCCCAGCAGCAGCAGCGAACCCTTGTGCAGCGGATCGGTGGCTTCGGCGAACTCGTTGGCGATGGTGGACGCGATGGAGGTGCCCGGCTCCAGCAGGGCCGCACTGATCGTGTAGGCGTTGCCGATCACGAAGGTCACCGCCATGGTTTCGCCGAGCGCGCGACCCAGGCCGAGGAACACGCCGCCGATCACCGCCGAACGCGTGTACGGCAGCACCACGTCCCACACCACTTCCCACTTGGTGGAACCCAGCGCGTAGGCCGACTCCTTCAGCCGGCCCGGCACGGTCAGGAAGACCTCGCGCATCACCGACGACACGAACGGGATCACCATGATCGCCAGCACCAGGCCGGCGGTCAGCATGCCGATGCCCAGCGGCGGCCCGGAAAGCACGGCGCCGATCAGCGGCAGCTGGCCCAGGTTGTCGTTGATCCACGGATAGACGTGTTCGCTCAGCTGCGGCGCCAGCACGAACAGGCCCCACATGCCGTAGATGATCGACGGAATGCCGGCCAGCAGTTCGATCGCCATGCCGACCGGACCGCGCATCCAGGCCGGCGCCACTTCGGTCAGGAATACCGCGATGCCGAAGCTCACCGGCACCGCGATCAGCATGGCCACGCCGGCGCTGACCAGGGTGCCGAACACTGGCACCAGGGCGCCGAACTCGCGCGTGCCGACATTCCACTCGGTGCTGGTGAAGAAGCCCAGGCCGAAGGTCTGCAGGGCCTCGCGACCGCCCCACAGCATCGACACGGCGGCGGCGATCAGCGAAATCAGGACGAACATGCCGGCGCCGGTCAGCGTCAGCCGGAACAGCCTGTCGGCGCGCGCGTCTTTGGCAGTGCGCACGTCCGTCAGTGAAGCGGGGAGGGCGGTGGCGTTCATGCAACCCGGGAAG
>NZ_JAKZBW010000032.1:0-48586 GCF_022539275.1 Pseudoxanthomonas sp. LH2527
TTTCCCCGGGCGGCTTTTTTTCGTCCCGGCGGGCCCGTTCCGGGACGCCGGAATGTCAAGCCTTGCCGCACCCCACCCCCGCCGGTACGCTGCCCCGACAGTACCCCGAGCCGGCATGTCTTCCCGTTTCGTCCACCTCCACCTGCACACCGAGTTTTCGCTCGCGGATTCGATCATCCGCGTGCCCGAGAAACCGGATCATGCCGACCCGAAGAAAGCCAAGCAGGCCAACCTGCTGAGCCGGGCGGTGGAACTGGGCATGCCCGCGCTGGCGGTCACCGACCGCAACAACCTGTTCGCGCTGGTGAAGTTCTACAAGGCCGCCGAAGGCGTGGGCATCAAGCCCATCGCCGGCGCCGACGTGATGGTCGCCGAAGGCAACGAAGCGCCATGGCCGGTGACGCTGCTGTGCCGCGACCGCGAAGGCTACCTGTCGCTGTCCCGACTGCTGTCGCGCGCCTGGCTGGAAGGCCACCGCACCGACGGCGTCGCCATCGATCCGGACTGGCTGCGCGCCGACCACCAGGGCCTGTTCGCGATCATGGGCCGGCAGAGCCTGGCCGGACGCCTCGCGCAGACCGGTCGCCATGACCTGGCCGAACAGCATCTGGCCGACTGGCAACGCGCCTTCGGCGACGACCTGCACCTGGAGCTGACCCGCACGCAGCGCGACGGCGAGGAGGCGTTCAACGCCTTCGCCCTGCACGCCGCCGGATCGCGCGGGCTGCCGGTGATCGCCAGCAACGACGTGCGCTTCCTGTCGCCGGACGACTTCGACGCGCACGAGGCGCGCGTCTGCATCGCCTCCGGCCGCGTGCTGGACGATCCCAAGCGTCCGAAGGAGTACAGCGCCGAGCAGTACATGAAGTCGGGCGAACAGATGGCGGCGCTGTTCGCCGACGTGCCGGACGCGATCGACAACACGCTGGCGCTTGCGCAGCGCTGCAACATCGAGATGCGGCTGGGCACGTACTTCCTGCCCGCCTATCCGGTGCCCGACGACGAGACGCTGGACAGCTGGATCCGCCGCCAGTCGCACGACGGCCTGAAGGCGCGCCTGGAAAAGAATCCGCTGGCGCCCGGCCACACCCGCGAGGATTACGAGCAGCGGCTGGATTTCGAGCTGGACACCATCTGCAAGATGGGCTTCCCCGGCTACTTCCTGATCGTGGCCGACTTCATCCAGTGGGGCAAGAATCACGGCATCCCGATCGGCCCCGGCCGCGGTTCCGGTGCCGGCTCGCTGGTGGCGTGGGCGCTGCAGATCACCGACCTGGACCCATTGCCGTACGGGCTGCTGTTCGAGCGCTTCCTCAACCCGGAACGCGTGTCGATGCCCGACTTCGACATCGACTTCTGCATGGACCGGCGCGACGAGGTGATCGACTACGTCGCGCGCAAGTACGGCCGCGACCGCGTCAGCCAGATCATCACCTACGGCACGATGGCGGCCAAGGCGGTGGTGCGCGACGCCGGCCGCGTGCTCGGCTACCCGTACGGCCTGGTCGACGGCGTGGCCAAGCTGATCCCCAACATCCTGGGCGTGTCGCTGAAGGACGCGATGGGCGAAGGCAGCAGCGAGGCCGCCTCGCAGGAGCTGATCGACCGCTACCGCGACGAGGACGACGTCCGCGACCTGATCGACCTGGCGCGCCAACTGGAAGACCTCACCCGCAACGCCGGCAAGCACGCCGGTGGCGTGGTCATCGCGCCCTCGCCGCTGTCGGACTTCTGCCCGCTGTTCGCCGAACACGACGAGGGCGGGCGCGGCAAGAATCCGGTCACCCAGTTCGACAAGGACGACGTGGAAGCGGTCGGCCTGGTGAAGTTCGACTTCCTCGGCCTGCGCACGCTGACCATCATCGACTGGGCGGTGAAGGCGATCAACGAACGCCACGCCCGCGCCGGCGTGCCGCCGGTGGACATCACCACCATCCCGCTGGACGACGCCAGCGTGTACCGCGACGTCTTCGCCAACGGCAACACCGGCTCGGTGTTCCAGTTCGAATCCACCGGCATGCGCCGCGCCCTGAAGGAAGCCAAGCCCGACCGCTTCGAGGACCTGATCGCGCTGAATGCGCTTTACCGCCCCGGCCCGATGGACATGATTCCGTCGTTCGTCGAGCGCAAGCACGGCCGCGAGGAATTCGAGTACCCCGACCCGCGCACGCGGACCATGCTGGAAGAGACCTACGGCATCATGGTCTACCAGGAGCAGGTCATGCAGATGGCGCAGATCGTCGGCGGCTACTCGCTGGGCGGCGCCGACCTGCTGCGCCGCGCGATGGGCAAGAAGGTGCCGGCCGAAATGGCCAAGCACCGCGAGATCTTCCGCGAAGGCGCCGCCAAGGGCGGCGTGGACGAGCGCAAGGCCGACGAAATCTTCGACCTGATGGAGAAGTTCGCCGGCTACGGCTTCAACAAGTCGCACGCCGCCGCGTACTCGCTGGTCGCCTACCAGACCGCATGGC
Organism: Pseudoxanthomonas sp. LH2527; assembly: GCF_022539275.1. Taxonomy (NCBI): domain Bacteria; kingdom Pseudomonadati; phylum Pseudomonadota; class Gammaproteobacteria; order Lysobacterales; family Lysobacteraceae; genus Pseudoxanthomonas; species Pseudoxanthomonas sp. LH2527. Next base: position 2,472 of record NZ_JAKZBW010000032.1, read on the forward strand.
TGAAGAAGCACTATCCGGCCGAATTCATGGCCGCCACGCTGTCCTCGGACATGGACAAGACCGAGAAGGTGGTCGGCTTCCTCGACGAGGCACGCGGCCTGGGCCTGAACGTGCGGCCGCCGGACGTGAACCATTCGGACTTCATGTTCGTGGCCACCGATGCCAACACCGTCCGCTACGGCCTGGGCGCGGTGAAGGGCGTCGGCCAGGGCGTGTGCGAAGGCATCGTCGAGGCGCGGAAGGACGGCGGCGACTTCCGTGACCTGTTCGATTTCTGCAAGCGTGTCGATTCGTCCAAGCTCAACAAGCGTGCGCTGGAAGCGCTGATCAATGCCGGCGCGCTGGACGCGCTGGGCCGCAACCGCGCCTCGCTGGCGCTGCAGTTGCCGGAAGTGCTGAAGGCGATCGACCAGATCAGCAAGAACCGCAGTGCCGGCATCGTCGACATGTTCGGCTCCAGCAACGGCGGCGACGACATCCATGTGGAACTGTCGGATACCGACGAATGGCCGCTGATGCAGGTACTGCATGGCGAGCGCGAGACGCTGGGGCATTACCTCAGCGGCCATCCGATGGACCCGTACCGCGACGACCTGCGCTCGCTGGTCGGCAACGACCTGAGCGAACTCGACCGCATCTGGTCCAGTTCCTCCGGCGGCGACAAGAAGGGCTGGCGACCGGAGGTCAATGCGATCGTCGCCGGCCAGGTGGTCGGCATCCGCCGCAAGGGCGACAGCCAGGTCTTCGTGCAACTGGAAGACGGCCGCGGCCGCATCGAATGCAGCGCGTTCTCCGATGCGCTGGCCGAGTTCGGCGCGCTGATGACCCGCGACCGCGTGCTGGTCATCAAGGGCGGCCTGCGCGAGGACGAATTCAGCGGCGGCTACAGCCTGCGCATCCGCCAGGTGTGGGATTACGCCCAACTCTGCCAGCAGCACGCGCACCGCCTGCAGCTGCGGCTGGACCTGCGCGTGCCGGGCCTGTGGGAACGGGTCGATGCGCTGCTGTCGCGGCACCGCCCCGGCGGCACGCCGCTGCGCCTGGACCTGCTGATGGCCACCGGCACCTCGGCCATCGCCGGCATGCTGGACCTCAACGGCCAGAAGGCCGTGCGGGTGGACGCGGAACTGCTCGACGCGCTGCGTTCGATGCCCGGCGTGCGCGCGGCCAAGCCGGCGTTCCATCGCCCGTGGGCGAACTGACGCACCGCGTGCGCGGCGTCACGGCCCTACCCCCCCGTACGTGACCGCCGGAGCGCTTCGGCTACACTTTCCCCCTTTCCGGCCCATGGCCCGCAGATGAATCCGAACTACCTCGATTTCGAACAGCCCATCGCCGATCTGGAAGCCAGGATCCAGGATCTGCGCACCGCCAGCACAGGGCCGGCGGTGAATGTCGATGCCGAGGTGCACGCCCTGCAGGACAAGCTGCGGGTGCGCACGGCGCAGATCTTCCGCGACCTGTCGCCGTGGCAGGTGTCGCAGCTGGCCCGCCACCCGGCGCGCCCTTACACGCTGGACTACATCAAGGTGTTCTGCGACGAGTTCCAGGAACTGGCCGGCGACCGCGCGTTCGCCGACGATTCCGCCATCGTCGGCGGCCTGGGCCGCATCGATGGTCGCAGCGTGATGATCATCGGCCACCAGAAGGGCCGCGACACCAAGAGCAAGATCGCCCGCAACTTCGGCATGCCGCGCCCCGAGGGCTACCGCAAGGCGCTGCGGCTGATGAAGATGGCCGAGCGTTTCAAGCTGCCGCTGCTGACCTTCATCGACACCCCGGGCGCCTATCCGGGCGTGGGCGCGGAAGAGCGCGGCCAGTCCGAGGCCATCGCCCGCAACCTGATGGAAATGGCCGAACTGAAGATCCCGATCATCTGCACGGTGATCGGCGAAGGCGGCAGCGGCGGCGCGCTGGCCATCGGCGTCGGTGACCGCACGCTGATGCTGGAATACGGCACCTATTCGGTGATCTCGCCGGAAGGCTGCGCCTCGATCCTGTGGAAGGACGCCGCCAAGGCCAAGGACGCCGCCGAACAACTCGGCCTGACCGCCAAGCGCCTGCACGGACTGGGCCTGGTGGACAAGGTGGTGCGCGAACCCATCGGCGGCGCGCATCGCAACCCGCGCCAGATGGCCGTCCGCCTCAAGGCCGTGCTGCTCAACGAACTGGACGCACTGGAACAACTGCCCGTCGAGCAGTTGCTGCAGAAGCGCTACGAGCGCCTGCGCGGCTACGGCGCGTACGAGGCCGCCTGAGCCGCCGACGGCGGGATCGACTCGCGCCGGTCCACCGGCACCGCGATGTTCCATGGGGATGGAATGAGGCGGCACCTGATGAGGCGCCGCAGGGGGAAGGGGAATGAGCGAGTCGATCGACCGTATCAACCGGAAGACCATGACCACCGCGTCGGTGGTCACCCACTACGCGCGTCCCTGGGACCTCAGCAAGGCCGAACAGGCCACGTTCGAGCGGGTGGCCGCACAGGCGAAGGACCAGCCCATCCTCGACATCGGCGTCGGCGGCGGGCGCACGGTGGCCGCCCTGCGCCGCATCAGCCACGACTACCTGGGCATCGATTACAGCCAGGGCATGGTGGACGCCTGCCGGCAACGGTTCCCGGACGCACGTTTCGAACTCGCCGATGCGCGCGCACTGTCGGACGTGGCCGATGCATCGATCTTCCTCGCCGTCTTCAGCTGCAATGGCATCGGCATGGTGTCGCACGCCGACCGCCTGCTGATCCTGCGCGAAGTCCAGCGCGTGCTGCGTCCCGGCGGCTTCTTCGTGTTCTCCACCCACAATCGCAACTCACCCGAATGCCGGCGCGGATTCCTGTTCCCGCCGTTCGACTGGTCGTTCAACCCGCTGCGCCTGGCGGTGCGGTCGCTGCGCTTCACCGGTGAGACCGTGCTGCGCATGCGCAATCGCAGACGCCACCATCCGCACGAAGTGCACGCCGACGACTACTCGGTCATCAACGATGTCTGCCATCACTACAGCACCCTGCTGTACTACCTGACCTTGGCAAAGCAACGCCAGCAACTGGTCGACGCCGGCTTCGAGGCCGACGCCGAGGCCTACGACCTCAGCGGGCGACGCATCGTCGACGACACGTCGGATGACTCGATCGCGCTGATCGCACGCAAGCCGTCCGTGCCCCTGCCCCAAGGCCGCCCATGAGCCCACTCCTCCTGCTTTCCTTCGCCCTGCAGATCGCCTGCTGCGTGCACGTGGTGCGGACCGGACGTCCGCTGTACTGGGTCTTCATCCTGCTGGTGTTCTCGTTCCTCGCGGTGATCATCTACTTCATCGCCGAAATCCTGCCCGACCTGCGCCACAGCCCCTCGGCGCGGCGCACCGTTCGCTCGGTGCGCGACCGTATCGATCCGGATCGCGACCGGCGCGATGCCGCCCGACTGCTCAAGGCCTCGGACACGCCCGAGAACCGGCGCCGGCTGGCCGAGGAAAGCCTGCGCAGCGGCGACTACGCGCAGGCCTGCGAACTCTACGAGCAGGCGCTGAAAGGCCTGTATGCCACCGACCCGGACCTGATGCTGGGACTGGCGAAGTCGCAGTTCGGCCTGGGCGACTCGGCCAAGGCACGCGCCACGCTGGATGCGCTGATCGCCGCCAATCCCGGGTTCCGCTCCGTCGACGGTCACCTGCTGTATGCGCGCGCCGTCGAGGACACCGCCGACGCGGCGGCCGCCATCCACGAATACGAAGCCGTCGTGCAGGGCTACCCGGGCGAAGAAGCGCGTGCCCGCTTCGGCCTGCTGTTGAAGCGGCAGGGCGATCACGCCCGCGCGCGCAGCGTGTTCCAGGAAATCATAGACCGCTCCGACGCCGCGCCCCGCTACTACCAGCGCGAGCAACGCGACTGGATCGACGTCGCCAAGCGGGAGCTGGCTGCGCTGCCGCACGCATAGGCGCGCGCGACTCGCCGCCACGTACTCGTGCGTGTCGTCGCCGTCAGGGTCGCTTCGGATCGCGCAAGCCGGACAGAGTGATGGGACGGCGATCCAGTACCGCCGAACCACCTTGGCCTGTACGGCAGTGACCGGCTGCATGTCGCCGGTATCGCGGCTAGCATGCACGCATGCATGATCCCGACGCCTTCCTGCCCGCGCTGCCGATCCCGCCGGTGACGGGACGCGTATGGGTGGCGCTGAGTGGAGGGCTGGATTCGACCGTGCTGTTGCACCGGCTGGCGCACGATCCGGTCGCGCGCCGGCACGGACTGGATGCCATCCACGTGCACCACGGGCTGCATGCCGACGCCGATGCCTGGGCCGCGCATTGCGAGGCCCTGTGCGCGACGCTCGATGTACCGCTGCAGGTCCGTCGCGTCCACGTGGACACGACGCGGGGCGAAGGCGTGGAGGCGGCGGCGCGACGTGCGCGCCACGCGGCCTTCTCCGAGGTCATGCAGGCCGGCGACATCCTCGCCTTGGCCCATCATCGCGATGACCAGGCGGAAACCTTCCTGCTGCGCGCACTGCGCGCATCCGGCCCGGATGGCCTGGCGGCGATGCGGCCGTGGCGCGTGTTCGGCGCGGGGTGGGCATGGCGTCCGCTGCTGGACGTACCGCGCTCTGCGCTGGAGGCCTATGCGCGCGCGGCATCGCTGGCGTGGATCGAAGACCCCAGCAATGCCGGCACGGCGTTCGACCGCAATTTCCTGCGCCACGAGGTGTTGCCGCTGTTGCGGCAGCGTTGGCCGCAGGCGGATGCCGCCTTCGCGCGCAGCGCCGCACTGAGTGCCGAAGCGGCCGACCTGCTGTCGCGGCAGGACCGCGAACTGCTCGCCCTCGCCGCCACGCTGGACCCGGCCGCGCTGGCGGTGGCGCCGCTGCGCCATGCCTCCGCCGCGTCGCGCGCACGTGCGTTGCGGTGCTGGATCGAAACGCTTCGCCTGCCACCGCTGCCCGCCGAAGGCGTGGCCCGCATCGACGAGGACCTGCTGGACGCACGCCCCGACGCGCAGGCCGAGTTCGCCTGGCAGGGTGCGGTGGTGCGGCGCTGGCGCGGCCTGCTACACGCCGAACGCCTGCGCCCCGCCTTGCCGGACGACTGGCAGGCCGACTGGGACGGCACCGCACCGTTCCAGTTGCCGGATGGCGGCGTGCTGGCGCTGCAGGACGAGCGCGAGCCGTTCGAGACGCCGCTACGACTGACCGCCCGTCGCGGCGGCGAGCGCATCGCCTTGCCTGGCCGCCCGCACCGGCATGCCCTCAAGGACGTGCTGCAGTCGCTGGGCGTGCCGCCGTGGGAACGGCGCCAGTTGCCGCTGCTCTGGCGCGGCGATGCGCTCTGGGCCGCCGGCGACCTGGCCCTGTCGGCCGACTGCGACGCCTGGCTGCGCGCGCGTGGCACGCGCCTGACCTGGCGTCGCGGCTGACCTTGCGTCGCCGGCGAATCCGCCCCGCGTTTGACCTGACCGCAGCCGATCCCCACACTTGCCGCATGGCAAAGAAAACCCCTGCAGACGCCTCGCCCGTCGCCCATTTCGAACAGTCGCTCGATGAGCTGGAGCAACTGGTCGAGAAGATGGAGCACGGCGACCTGAGCCTGGAAGCCTCGCTCGCCGCGTACGAACGCGGCGTGGGCCTGTACCGGCAATGCCAGACGGCGCTCGAACAGGCCGAACTGCGCGTGCGCCTGCTCAGCGACCCGGAACAGCCCGAGAACGGCGAGCCCTTCGCACCCGCGCCCGATGGCCGCTGACCCGCGCTTCGCCGCCTGGGCGGCGGCGCTGGAAGGCCATCTCGACCTCGCCCTGCCTCCGGCCGACGCCGCACCACAACGCCTGCACGCCGCCATGCGCCACGCCGTGCTCGGCGGCGGCAAGCGCATGCGCGCCCTGCTCGTCTACGCCAGCGGCACGCTGCTGCAGGCGGACGAGGCCACGCTGCACGCGCCCGCCATCGCGGTGGAACTGATCCACGCCTATTCGCTGGTGCACGATGACCTGCCGGCGATGGACGACGACGACCTGCGCCGCGGCAAGCCCACCGTGCACATCGCCTTCGACGAAGCCACCGCCATCCTCGCCGGCGATGCGCTGCAGACGCGTGCGTTCGAGCAACTGGCCGCGGCAGATGTCGATGCCAACCTGCGCGTGGACTGGCTGGCAACGCTGGCGCAGGCGTCCGGTGCGGCCGGCATGTGCGGCGGGCAGGCACTGGACATCGACGCGACCGGCACGCGGCAGACGCTGGACCACCTGCAACGCATGCATGCGCTCAAGACCGGCGCCCTGATCCGCGCTGCGGTGCGCATGGGCGCGCTGGCCGGCGGCGCCGACACCGCGACGCTCGCGCGCCTGGATGATTTCGCCACGGCGCTGGGACTGGCGTTCCAGGTACGCGACGACATCCTCGACATCGAGGCCAGTTCCGAACAACTGGGCAAGACCGCCGGCAAGGACGTGGCCCAGGCCAAGTCGACGTATCCGGCGCTGCTCGGCATGGACGGCGCGAAGGCCAAGCTCGCCGAGCTCGATGCGCGGATGCGCGAAGCGCTGGCGCCGTACGACGGCGATGCCGATGCGCTGCGCGCGCTCGGCGACCTGGCCATCCATCGCGCGCACTGAGCGCAGACATGAAAAAAGCCCGGCAATGCCGGGCTTTTTCTTCCGAGCGATGATCGCTTACTTGATCAGGCGCAGGGCGAACGGATAGCGGTAGCTTTCGCCGTTGTTGGCCTTGATGCCGGCGATGATGCACAGCACCAGGTTGGCGATGCCGACCAGCGGCATCAGCAGCAGGCCGATCAGCACGAAGGCGAGGATCCACGAAATCACGATGGCGATGAACACCGTGATCTGGAAGTTCAGCGCTTCCTTGGACTGGTCGACGACGAAACCCTTGGACGCATCGTCCTTGCTGACCAGCCAGATGATCAGCGCACCGATCGGGCCGGTGATGATGCCCAGCAGGTGCGCCAGCAGCGACATGGTGCGCTGGTCCTGCGGTGCATCACCGGTGGCCGGCGGCGGCGGTGCGGTGACGTTGTCGAATTCGCTCATCGTGTGGATCCCCGAAAGTAGTGTGGTGGGCGGTCGAGCGCTGCGTTCCCCCGCAGCCCTCCGCACGCCAAGCATAACGGGTAAAGACGTCGCCGTCGGCCACGGGCGCGCGCCGACGCCGTGACTACTCGCCGGCGACGGTCATCCGGCCCACCAGGATGGAGCCGACACCCACGTGCGAGCGGCGGTCCACGTCACTGCCCACCGCTTCGATGCCGGCGAAGATGCCCTTGAGATTGCCCGCGATGGTGATGCCGTCCACCGGGTAGGCCAGCGTGCCCTGCTCGACCCAGAAACCGGCCGCGCCCCGCGAGTAGTCGCCCGTCACGCCGTTGACGCCCTGCCCCATCAGCTCGGTCACCAGCAGGCCGGTTCCCATGCCCGCGAGCAGTTCGTCGAAGCCGCCCGCATTGGCCTTGACCTGCAGGTTGTGGACGCCGCCCGCGTTGCCGGTGGTCTGCAGGCCGAGCTTGCGCGCCGAATAGCTGCCCAGCACGTAACGCTCCAGCACGCCGTCGCGGATGAGGTGCGAGCGCTTCGTCGCCACGCCTTCGGCGTCGAACGCCGACGAGCGCAGGCCGTGCGGCAGCAGCGGCAGTTCCTCGATGGCGAACCAGTCCGGGAAGATGCGCTGGCCCACGTGGTCGAGCAGGAAGCTGGCCTTGCGGTACAGCGCGCCGCCGGAGACCGCGCCCAGCAGATGGCCGACCAGCGAGCGCGCGACTTCGGCCGAGAACAGCACCCGATGCTCGCCGGTGGCCAGCGAGCGCGGTTGCAGCCGCGACAGCGTGCGTTCGGCGGCCTTGCGGCCGATGACCGCGGGATCCTCCAGTTCAAGGTGCGACAGCGCCGTGCTGTACCAGCCATCGCGCTGCATGCCGTCGCCCTGCCCGGCGATCAGCGCGCAGCCGATCGTGTGCTGGGTGTCGCGCTCGTGGCCGATGAAGCCGTGCGAGTTGGCGTACACCGACAGGCTCTCGCCACTGCCGATCGAGGCGCCATCGGAGTTCTCGATGCGCGCATCGGCATCGCGCCCGGCCGCCTCGCAGGCGAGCGCCAGGTCCACCGCACGATCCATGTCGAGCGCCCAGGGATGCCAGACATCGAGGTCCGGGAAGTCGCGGGCCATCAACGCCGCGTCGGCTAGACCGGCGGCCTCGTCGTCCTCGGTATAGCGCGCGATGGCGCAGGCCTGCGCCACCGTGGCTTCCAGGCTCTCCTCGCGCAGGTCGGCGGTGCTGGCACTGCCCTTGCGCTGGCCGAAGTAGACGGTCACGCCGATGCCGCGGTCGCGGGTCGACTCCACGGTCTCCACGTCGCCCAGGCGCACGTTGACGTTCAGGCCGGTCTCCTCGCTGCAGCTCACTTCGGCCTGGGTGGCGCCATGCGCGCGGGCGCGCTCCAGCAGGCGCTGCGACAGCACCTGCAGGCGTTCCAGCCGGGCCAGGCTGTCGTCGGGGGAAGTCAGGGCGGTGGCGTTCAATGCTTTATCCTTGTGTCCTGTGATCCGCGCCCGGAGCGTCGGATCGAATGTATCCAGGCGCCCGCACGATGCGGCGGACGCGAGAGAGAGGCAGCAGCATGCGCGGACGCGACCCCGAGACCGGCGAATTCCTGAGCCCCAGCCGCACCCAGCAACGGGGCGAAGCGCTGGAGATCCGCAGCCTGGCCGAAAAACTGGTGGCGTTGCCGGCCGCGCAGCTGGCGCGCCTGCCGATTCCCGACGACCTGATGCCGCACATCGTCGAAACCCAGCGCATCACCTCGCACATCGCGCACAAGCGCCAGTTGCAGTTCCTGGCCAAGCAGATGCGGCGCGAGGACGACGAGGTGCTGGAAGCGATCCGCGATGCGATGGATGAAGGCGGCGACGCCGCGCGTCGCGAAACTGCCCTGCTGCACCGTGCCGAGCAATGGCGCGACCGCCTGCTGGCCGGTGGCGACGACGCCTTGGCGGCGCTGCTGGACGAGTTCCCCACCGCGGACCGGCAGAAGCTGCGCCAACTGGTGCGCAACGCGGCCGAAGAAAAGGCGAAGAACAAACCGCCGCGCGCGTTCCGCGAACTGTTCCGCGAGCTGCGCGATGTGCTGGCGGATGCCGGCGGCGACGTCGCGGACGAAGATCAAGACTGAGATACCGCGCTCTAGCCCCTCTCCCCTCGGCGACCGAAGGAAGTCCCTGCGGGAGAGAGGGGTTGGGGAGAGGGTACGGCGAAGTCCATGCAGCGCAGGCGTCATGGATTCCGCCGCACCCTCATCCGCCCCTGCGGGGCACCTTCTCCCGATGGGAGAAGGGACAGACAAGGACGCATGGTGTTCCGCGAGCTGCGCGATGTGCTGACGGATGCCGGCGGCGACGCCATCCACCACGACGAAGACGCGATGTAGCCCCTCTCCCTCCGGGAGAGGGGTTGGGGAGAGGGTAAGGCGAAGTCCATGTGACACAGGCGTCATGGATTCCACCGCACCCTCATCCGCCCCTGCGGGGCACCTTCTCCCGATGGGAGAAGGGACAGGCAAGGACGCATGGTGTTCCGCGAGCTGCGTGATCTGCCGGCGGATGCTGGCGTAGCTCGGGAGACCAGCGAAAACGATGCACTGTAGCCCCTCTCCCCTCGGGAGAGGGGTTGGGGAGAGGGTACGGCGAAGTCCATGTAGCGCAGGCGTCATGGATTCCGCCGCGCCCTCATCCGGCGCTTCGCGCCACCTTCTCCCAGAGGGAGAAGGGACAGGCAGGGATGCATCACGCCTTCGTCCCACCCACCGTCAGGCCTTCGATCAGCAGTGACGGCTGGCCCACGCCGACCGGTACGCTCTGGCCGTCCTTGCCGCAGACGCCGACACCCTGGTCCAGCGCCAAGTCGTGACCGACCATCTTCACCTTCTGCATGGTCTCCGGGCCGTTGCCGATCAGCGTGGCGCCCTTCACCGGCGCGGTGATGCGGCCGTCCTCGATCAGGTAGGCCTCGGTCGCCGAGAACACATACTTGCCGCTGGTGATGTCGACCTGCCCACCACCGAAGTTGACCGCGTACAGGCCCTTCTTCACCGAGCGGATCATGTCCTCCGGATCGTCCTGTCCGGCCAGCATGTAGGTGTTGGTCATGCGCGGCATGGGCAGGTGCGCGAACGATTCGCGGCGACCGTTGCCGGTGGGCGCCACGCCCATCAGGCGCGCGTTGTGGGTGTCCTGCATGTAGCCCACCAGCACGCCGTCCTCGATCAGCGTGGTGCAGTTGGTCGGCGTGCCTTCATCGTCGATGTTGAGCGAGCCGCGGCGCCCGGGCAGCGTGCCGTCGTCGACGATGGTGACGCCCTTCGCCGCGACCTGCTGGCCGATGCGGCCGGCATACACGCTGGTGCCCTTGCGGTTGAAGTCGCCTTCCAGGCCGTGGCCGACCGCTTCGTGCAGCAGCACGCCCGGCCAGCCGCTGCCCAGCACCACCGGCATCACGCCGGCGGGGGCGTCGATCGCCTCCAGGTTCACCAGCGCCTGGCGCAAGGCTTCGCGCGCGAGGTCTTCGGGCTTGCCGTCGGCGAACAACTCGGCGTAACCGTAACGGCCACCCATGCCGGCATAACCGGATTCGCGGTGGCCGTTCTGTTCGACGATCACCTGCACGTTCAAGCGCACCAGCGGACGCACGTCGGAGGCGAGCACGCCGTCGCTGCGCGCGACCAGCACGGTGTCGATGCCGCCGGACAGGCTGACGGTCACCTGCTGCACGCGCGGATCGGCGGCGCGAAGGAAACGGTCGACCGCGCGCAACGCTTCGACCTTGGCATCGTTGCCCATCGCGTCGATCGGATCGTCGCCGGCATACAGCGCGCGGCCGCCGCTGCGCACCAGCGTACGCGGCGCGTGCGCGGCGCCGTCGCGGGCGATGGCGCGCGCGGACTTGGATGCGTCGATCAGGGCCTGCGCGTTGATGTCGTCGGAGTAGGCGAAGCCGGTCTTCTCGCCGGAGATGGCGCGCACGCCGACGCCCTGTTCGATCGAATGCGCGCCGTCCTTGACGATGCCGTCTTCCACCGTCCAGCTTTCGCGCCGCGCATGCTGGAAATACAGGTCGCCGAAATCGATGCCCGGCCCCAGCAACGTGCCGAAGGCGCGGTCGAGGCCGGACGGATCCAGGCCGGCAGGCAGGAGAAGGCGGGTTTCGGCGAGCGTGATGGGCAGGGTCATGTCATTACCATGGGGGCGGAGGACGACCGCGGCAAGCGGCCACGGACCCGCCGGGACTCAGGGGGCGCCGGCGCTGCCGGTGCGTTCGTTGGTGCGGGCACGCGACTGTTCGCGTCCCACCACTTCGACCTTCGGCGATTTCCACGGGCCGGTGACGCGGTAGGTCTTGGCGCCCATCTCGGCCAGCGGCTTCTTCAGCACCGCATTGGCCACGGCGCCCACGGCGGCGCCGATGGGACCACCGGCGACGGCGCCGACGGCGGTCAGCACGTTGGCGGATTTCGGCTTCACGTCCACGGTCTGGTCGAACCGCTCGCTGCGCAGGTCGGTGTCGCCGCGGATCACGATTTCGGCCGCCGGGCCATCGATCATCAGGTTGTCGCTGCGCGCCAGTCCGCCATCGAGGCGGATGTCGCCGTCGATGCGGTTGAACGCGAAGCCTTTGGAAAAGAAATCGCTGAAATCGAGCATCAGGCGGCGGCGCACTTCGGCGACGCTCAGCAGGCCGAGCACGCGACCCGCACCCGGCTCCACTTCCAGCAGGTGGCCGTCGCGCACGGCGAGCTTCACGCTGCCTTCCAGCGCAGCCAGGCGGAACGCCGCCGGGCTGCCCGGCCAACCGGCATCGGCGGTGATCTGGCCATGGCCGCCGCCGACGCGGTCGCCGACACCCAGGTCGTCGAACAGCACGCCGAAGTTCTCGCTCTTCACGTCGGCGGCGAACCGCGTGCGCGCCGCGTTGCCGGTGCCGGTCCACTGGCCGCGCACGTCGATCTGCTGGCCGGGCGAGCGAAGCTGCAACTGGTCCACGTACATGCCGTCCGCCTGCTGGCGCGTGCGCAGCTTGGCCGTACCCAGCCGCGCATCGCCGAACCGCAGGTCCTCCACCTCCAGCGACAGCGGCGGCACCGCGGCAGGATCGATGTCGTCGGTCGCGCTGCGCCCGCCTGCACCGGCGGTCGCTGCGCCAAGCGCAGGCGCCTTGCGCCAGTGCACGCGCGCGAGCTTGCCGGCGATGGCAGCGCCCTTCGCATCGGGCACCAGCAGCGCGCCGGAGAGTGCATCGCCATCCAGCGACACCGCCAGCGCCTGCTGCGCGGGTGCAAGCTGCAGGCGCGTGTCGGGGAAGACCGACCCGAGCATCAGCAGCCGTTCGGCGGTGACATCGATATGACGCAAGGGCAGACCATCGCCCTCACCACCACCGCCGCGCGCGACGGCGATCCACTCCATCGCATCGAGCGCGCCGGTGCGGCCGGTGGCCACCAGGCCCGACGGCGGCGGCGCGTCCTTCACCTGGGCGCTGCCCAGGACGACACGCACGCCCGTCTGGCTGTTGGCATTGCGGGCACGCAACGCCAGCACGTCGCCAAAGGCCACGTCGATCTCGCCACTGCCGATCGGCAGCGGCGCGCGCACCGTCGTTGCCAGCGGCGTCGCCGGCGCCTTGCGCATGGGCGCCGGCAGGTTCATCGCAGTGCCCACCAGGTCCGAGGTCAGGCTGAGCTGGGTGGGCGCGGCCACGGCGCCCGCCGCGGTGCGCGGAATCGCCACCCCGACGGTCCATGGCGAACGACCGTCCATGTACGGCTTCAGCCATGCCATCCCGGGGGCGCGATCGAGCAGGCGGTCCGCGTCCACCACAGCGGACAGATCGGCCTCGAAGGCCTGCCTGCGATCACGCGTGCCGCTGCCGGCGCGCAGGCCCAGTACGCCCGGCAGGCCGTCGTGCACGACCTGCAACGGCCCGGAGGCGAAGCCGCCGTCGTCGTACTTCGCCTTGCCGCGCATGTTGTCGAACACCAGGTCCCAGCGCGTCTCCGACAACTGCGCGCCTTTCAGCTCCACCGTGCCCGCCAGTTTCTTACGCGCCTGCCGCTCGGCGCGCAGCGGCTGCAGCAGGTCGAAGGTCGCCGCCACCGGACCCTTGGCCTGCAGATGGTCCAGGGTTTCGCCGTAGGTCTTGCGGAGCGGACTCTGCCGGAGCAGCGCGAGCAAGCGGGCCGAATCGGTGTCCGTGCGCGCGGTGATCTTCAGGTCGCCTTCGCGGAAATCGGCGATGCCGGCCTGGAAGGCGGGAATGTCCACCTCCGCCAGCGCGCCGCGCCCCTTCAGCTCGAAGCCGTTGCCGATGAAGGCGATGTCGGCGTCGACCTGTTCGAGTTGCGGCCACTCGGGCTGGAACTTGAACTGGCCATGCTGGATCTTTGCGACCGCTTCGAACCGTCCGTTCTGCCGGGTGAACGGCCAGTCGTCCAGATCGCCGCTGACGAGGGCGCGACCATTGCGCACCGTGCCGCCGACCAGGGCCGCATCCAGCCAGTCGACCGCCGTCTTCGACATCTTGTGGTGGACCCAGAAGCGCTTTGCCACCGGCACCGGCGCGTCGGCCAAGTCCGCCGCCAGATCGATCCAGGGCCGCGTGCCGTCGCCCTGGAACCACAGGCCGCCACGCAGATCGGCCGCATAGTCCTTGCCCTGCACCTGCAGCGCCGTGGTGCCCACGCGCCAGCCGTTTCCTTCGCGCCAGCCAAGCATGTCGCCCCGCAGGCGCACGTCATGCACCACCGCGAATCCGCTGGGCCAGTCGAAGCGCATCGTCGCGGACGGATCCAGCCGCAGCCGGAAGCCATCGGCGTCGCCCTCGAAATCGCCCGCCAGGCCGCTGAGCCCGGGCGCATCGCCGACCGCTTTGAACGCGATGTCACGCAGCTGTCCTTCCGCATGCAGTGCGCCATGCCTGCGGCCGGCCAGGTTCAAGCGCGCGAGGCGCGCACCGGGCTGGGCCTGCACCAGCCAGCGGCGGAGGCCGGCATCGACCCGGTCGCTGAGCCCCAGCACGGCGAACAACGGTGCCGCATCCACCTGGTCCGCCAGCAGCGCATAGCGCTCGCCGCCGGCCACGACCAGGCCATCGAGCGTCTGCACGGCCGGTGCCGTGCCCACCCGCAGGCGTGGCGCATCAAGGCGCCAGCCGCCGGACACCAGTCGCCAGCGCATGCGCGCTTCCATCTGCTCGAAGCCGATGCGTGTCGGCGCGGCGGACGCCGGCAGCGGCGCACCCCGCAGCGCGACCTGGCGCAAGCGCGCATCCGCCGTCACCAGCACCACCCGATGCTTGCGCAGTTCCGTCCAGGCCTGCACGCGTCCGTTGCCGTGCTCGGCGACCACGCCGGCGTAGCGCAGCAGCGGCGACCATGCGCCGATGTCCTCCGCGGACACGTCCAGGTAGGCGCGTCCATCGCCGGCCTTGCGGTCGAAATCCACCGTGACATGCAGCGGCGCGGCATCCCGGCGGATCCATGCCCGCGTTCCCGCACGCACGCGGTCGCCCTGCACGCGCAGCCGCAGGTCGATCTCCGGCAGGCGGATGTCCCAGCCCAGCGACGGCGCGATGATGGCCAGCTTGCCGTCGATCACCTGCAGTTCGCCCAGGCCTTCCAGGCTCCGCAGCGGATCTTCGGTGGACTGCGATTGCCCCGGCAGTCCGCGCACCGCCCACTTGCCGTCGTCGCCGCGCTGCAACGTCAGCGACAGGCCGCGCAACCGCAGTTCGGTGAAGGAACGGCCCGGCAGCAGGCCGCCATACATCGACACCAGCACCTCGGCCTGGCCGATGCGCACGCCGCCGTCGCCCTCACCCAGGCGCAAACCGTCCAGCTGCAACAGCGGCCCACGGCGGGTCCACTGCGTCTTCACCGTATCGAAGGCCACCGGCCGGCCGGCCCGCTCGCTGAGCCAGGCCGCGATGCGGTCGGGATGCCGCTCGGCCAACGGCAACACCTGGCTGGCGATACCGAGCACCACCGCCATGCACACCAGCACCACCGCGATGCCATACACGGCACCCCGGCGGGCCAGGCGCAGACGGCGGCGCATCGGCGTGGGCATCAGCGGGCCGGGAATGGAGAGTGGGGAATGGAGAATGGGGGCGTCAAAGGCAACACGCCGGCTGTCGGGCTATCGCTCACGCGATTCCCCATTCCCGATTCCCTGTTCCCGGCTTCACAGCAGCACGACATCGAACTGCTCCTGCAGGTACTGCTCGTCGGCCTGGAAGCGGATCGACTTGCCGAGGAACTCTTCCAGTTCGGCGACGGCAGTCGACTCCTCGTCGGTGATGCGGGCCACGACCTTGGGCGAGGCGATCACCAGCAGGCGCGCGGCCTCGAACTGGCGCACCGCGCGGGTGATCTCGCGGAAGATCTCGTAGGTCACCGTCTCCGTGGTCTTGATGCTGCCGCGGCCGCTGCACTCGGGGCAGGGTTCGGACAACTGCCGCGCCAGGCTTTCCACGGTGCGCTTGCGCGTCATCTCCACCAGGCCCAGCGGCGAGAACTCGTACACGGTGGTCTTGGCGTGGTCCTTGGCTAGCGACTTCTCCAGCGTACGCAGCACCTGGCGGCGGTGCTCCGGATCGTCCATGTCGATGAAGTCGATGATGATGATGCCGCCCAGGTTGCGCAGCCGCAGTTGGCGCGCGACCGCCTGCGCGGCCTCCAGGTTGGTGCGGTAGACCGTCTCTTCCAGGTTGCGTTGGCCAAGGAACGAACCGGTGTTCACGTCGACCGTCGTCATCGCCTCGGTCTGGTCGATCACCAGGTAGCCGCCCGACTTCAGCGGTACCTGCTTGTCCAGCGCGCGGCCGATCTCGTCCTCGACCCCGTACAGGTCGAAGATGGGACGCTCGCCCGAATACAGTTCGATGCGCTCGGCCAGCACCGGCATGTACTTGGCCACGAAGGCCTGCAGGCGCTCGTGGGTTTCCTTGGAGTCGACCTTGACCTTCTCCACGTCCTTGCGGATCAGGTCGCGCACGGCGCGCAGCGGCAGGCTGAGGTCTTCGTACAGGATGCTGCACGAAGGCGACTCGCGGCCGCGCCGCTCCACCACGTTCCAGACGCGCGACAGATAGGCGATGTCCTCGGCCAGCGCCTCGGCCGGCTGTCCTTCCGCATTGGTGCGGATGATGTAGCCGTGTCCGCCGTGCAGGCCGGCCAGTTCGGTGACGACCTGCTTCAGGCGATGGCGCTCGGCCTCATCCTCGATGCGCGCCGACACGCCGATCACCTTCGACTGCGGCAGCAGCACCAGGTAGCGCGAGGGAATGCTGATCTGCGTGGTAAGGCGCGCGCCCTTGCTGCCGATCGGGTCCTTCACCACCTGCACCACGATGTCCTGCCCGTCGCGCAGCAGGTCCATGATCGGCGCGGCCGGCGGCGTGGGCAGCGGCGCGTCCTCGCCCTCGACCACCGCGCCCGGCGACGAACGCACGATGTCGTTCGCGTGCAGGAAAGCGGCGCGATCCAGCCCGACTTCCACGAACGCGGCCTGCATGCCCGGCATCACCCGCTGCACCTTGCCCTTGTAGATGTTGCCGACCACACCACGACGCCAGCCGCGCTCGATGTGCAGTTCCTGCAGCATGCCGTTTTCGATCACCGCGACGCGCGTTTCGCGCGGGGTGACGTTGACCAGGATTTCTTCCGACATGGGGATCCTTCCTCAGGCTGACGCGATGGCGGCGGATGCCGTGGGATGGATGCCGAAGTCGCGCAGCAACTTCGCCGTTTCGTGCAGGGGCAAGCCCATCACCGCCGAGTAGCTGCCGGCCAGCCGGGTGACGAACTGTTCGGCCCGCCCCTGGATGCCGTAGGCGCCGGCCTTGCCCATCGCCTCGCCGCTGGCGACGTAGGCGGCGATCTCGACCTCGTCCAGTTCGGCGAAGCTGACGTCGGTGATGACCAGCGCCTGCGCCTCGCGCGAAGCGCTGACCACCGAGACGGCGGACACCGCCTGATGCGTACGGCCGGACAGGCGACGCAGCATGGCAGCGGCGTCGGCGGCGTCGGTGGGTTTGCCGAACACTTCGTCGCCGAGAATCACCTCCGTGTCCGCCCCCAGCACCACCGCGCCCGGCGTGGCGACGACCTTCAGGAGGCCGGCACCCGCCTTCTCGCGGGCGACGCGGCGGACATAGTCGGTGGCGGGCTCGTTGGGCTGGCGGTGTTCGGGGATATCGAGATCGATGCGTCCGAAGGTCAACCCCAGGCGGGTCAGCAGTTCGGCACGGCGGGGGGATTGGGAGGCCAGGTAGAGCATCACGGAAGAATAACCCGCGGCGCCTGACTGAATGGCCGCTGATATCGGCCGGAACGGGCAACCCCGCCGCAGATCACAGCCCGTTCATGTCATCGTGAACACCCTTGCGCGTCGACGACGACCCGGGTGCACGCCACTCGAACCACGATAGGAGATCCCATGCGTCCGACCCTGATCCGCCCCCTGCTGCTCGCCCTCACCCTGTCCCTGGGAACCACTGCCGCCATGACTTCGTCTGCCCAGACCCTCGCCAGTATCGGTGCCGCCGCTTCGGAAGGCACCCTGCTCAACGTGTCGGCGCAGGCCGAGGCCTCGCGCGTGCCCGACATCGCCACGATCTCCGCCGGCGTCGTCACCCAGGCCGTCGACGGCAACACCGCCATGCGCCAGAACAGCGAGCAGATGGCCAAGGTCGTGGCCGCCATCAAGGCCGCCGGCATCGCCGACAAGGACGTGCAGACCAGCGGCATCAGCCTCAACCCGCAGTACCGCTACGCCGAGAACGAGGCCCCCAGGATCACCGGCTACCAGGCCAACAACACCGTCAGCATCAAGGTCCGCGACATCGCCAAGCTGGGCAAGGTGCTGGACGCCCTGGCCGGCGTGGGTGCCAACCAGATCAACGGTCCCAGCTTCGAGATCGACAACCCTGAGCCGGTCTACGACGAGGCCCGCCTGGCCGCGCTGAAGAAGGCCCAGGCCCGCGCCGAGACCTATGCGAAGTCGCTGGGCCTGAAGGTGCGCCGCATCGTCAGCATCTCCGAAGGCAATGGCGGCTTCCGTCCGATGCCGATGATGGCGATGGCCAAGATGGAAGCGCGTGACGCCAGTGGCGCGCCGCCGGTCTCGCCGGGCGAAAGCACCGTCTCGATCAACCTGGACGTGGTGTTCGAACTGGGCAAGTAAGATCGGCCCCGCAAACCACCGACGACGACGGCGTCCCGAGGGGCGCCGTTTTCGTTGCGCGGCCGGATCACCGGACTACGCCGAAGGTCGAACGCCCGCCCCCTTGCGGACGCCCTCCGCCGGAGTACAGTCTGGGCTTGCGGCGCCGGGACGTTGCAACCCCACTCCCCGCGACCGAGCGTTGTTCCGTTCACAGCCCTCAAGGAGGTGGATCATGGTTCGCGCACTACCCCACGGTTCCGATACCCGCATCGACATCGGCCGCATCGCCGCCATCGCGGCCGCCATCGCGGTGCATGCTGCCGCCCTGCTCATGCTGCTGATGCCGATGGCGGCGCCACCCATCGCAGCACCTGTGAAGCCCAAGATCGTCATTGAGTGGTACAAAAAGGAACAGGTCGAGCCCAAACCGATTGAAGCCGAGATCGTCAAGCGGGTGGATCCCAAGCCCGTTGAATCCCGTCCGACGGTGCAGCCACGCATTGAGACGCCGGTCATCGACATTCCCATCATCGTGGATACGGGCAGCGAGCGCGTGGTCGATATCGCTACGGTCGACAGTGGCGATATCGGCGGCTCATCCATGGGTACTGGGCCATTGCCATCCGCTACGCTGGAGTATGTCCACGCGACCGCGCCGCGCTACCCGATCAGCGAGTTGAAGAATGGTGTGGAAGGTACGGTGGTCCTGCGCGTACTGGTCGACATCGACGGCAAGCCCCTCGACGTGAGCATCGAGACCAGCAGCGGCAACCGCAACCTCGACCGCTCGGCCCTGCAGCACGTACTGAAGACCTGGCGCTTCAAACCCGCCATGCAGAACGGGCAGGCGGTGCAGGCCTACGGTCTGGTGCCGATCGCGTTCAACCTGCAGTGACACCCATCGCGTAAAGCAGAAAAGCCCGCCGAAAAGCGGGCTTTTCTGCTTCTGTAGGAGCGACGTGAGTCGCGACCGCAGACCTTGGGTCATCTGCGCACCTCGCCGCGACTCGCTGATCCTCCACCTCGACCATCCCCGGCGCATACACCATCCGTTCGCGACTCACGTCGCTCCCACAAAGATCTGCGCAGCTCAGGCGCGATGGTACGGATGGTTCGCCAGCATGGCGGCGGCACGGTAGACCTGTTCGGCCACCACCAGCCGCACCAGCATGTGCGGCAGGGTCAGCGGACTGAGCGACCACTTCTCGTGTGCGGCCGCCAGCACGTCCGGAGCATGGCCTTCCGGCCCGCCGATCAGCAGCGCGATGTCGCGGCCCAGCGTGCGCCAATGTTCCAGCCGCTGCGCGAGCTGCTCGGAAGAATAGGGTTTGCCGGTCACTTCGAGCGCCACCACATGCGCGCTCTTCGGCAGCGCCGCCAGCACGCGCTTGCCTTCGTCCTCGATCGCACGCTGCGGATCGCGTCCCTTCCCGCGCAGGCCCGGTTCGATTTCGACCAGCTCGAACGGCAGCCAATGCGACAGGCGCTTCTGATACTCGGCGAAGCCCTGCGCGACCCAGGTCGGCGCACGCTCGCCGGTGGCGATGAGGCGGCATTTCATGCGTGCATGTTAACGGCACAAGGTGCAGCGCCGCACCGAGCCATGGGCGCTGACTAGGATGGCTGGATGACCACTTCGCATTCCCAGCCGTCGTAGCGGCCACCGCATTCGTGCGCGAGGTCATACAACGGCAGGCAGATGTCGTCGATGGCGTCATAGGCGGGCACATCGCGGCGGAACACCTGTGCACCCCACTCCTGCTCCCCGTCATCGTCGCGGTCCGGCGCGCGGCTACTGAAACCCATGGCGCCGGCCCTGCGCAAGAATTCGTCACGCGCAACGGCGCTGGGGAAGTAAGCCCAATGACAGATCTCGCGCGGCTGCTGCAGTGTATCGCCCCGCTCTTCGAGTGCGGCGCAGACGTCGCGGTTCTCCATCGACTCGCGCGTGCGCGGGTTGGGATAGAGGAACTCGTGATACGTGCTCCACGTCGGATCGGGGCGATGTCCGGACTGGTAACGATAGTGCGGCGATGTGCGCATGGCCTGGTCGACCCGTGCGTCCCAGGTGTCACCGTGCGCCAAGTAGAAGTAGAAATCGCGGCAACCCGAGGAGGTGTTGCGACCGGCGTAGACGCCTTGCCCATCAGGGGCCAGCAAAGGGACCACCCGGTCTTCCAGCGCCACCAGCGCGTCGAACTCCTGCTGACTGGACAGCCCGTCCTCACGGGGTTCACGCATCTCCACGCGCAACCACGCCATGACCGGGTACTCGTCCACCCGCACCTCATCGGCCAGGCTCAGGTCCAGGTAGATCGACGCGGGCTGGTCATCCACCCGGAGTGCGTAGAAATTCCAACGACCCTCCCTGGCCATGAGCGAACCTGTCAGAGGCGCGATTCGTCGGCGGTCTCGACATCTTCCGGCGGCTGGTCGCCGACGGTCCACAGGCGTTCCAGCGCATAGAACTCGCGCACGCGCGGCAGCATGACGTGGACGATGACATCGCCCAGGTCCACCAGCACCCATTCGGCTTCGCGCTCACCTTCCACGCCCAGCGGCATGACATCCAGCTTCTTGGCGAACCGCACCACTTCGTCGGCGATCGACTTGACGTGGCGGGTGGAGGTGCCCGAGGCGATCACCAGGTAGTCGGCGACGCTGGACTTGCCGCGCACGTCGATCTCGACGACATCCTTGGCTTTCAGCTCCTGCACCGCGGCATGTACCGTGGCGAGCAGGTCCGGCAGGGCCGGCGGCGGGCTGGGGAGGCGGGTCTTGATGACGTGGGCTTGGCTGGACAAAGGCGTGAAGGCTCAGGGAACTCGGCCCTGATTATAGCGGACCCGGGTCGGCGACCCGTGACAGGTACAGCCTTTCGTCGGTAATGGCGTCCGCGACCGCTGACGGTACGAGCTGACGCCAGGGCCCATCCGCGGCGATGCGACGGCGGATCTCGGTGGCCGATTCCGTCTGCAGCGGCTGGTTCAAGCGGAAAACGCGGCCGGCGGGCGCACGATGCAGATCGTCGGGACGCGCGGTCCAGCGCCCCTCCAGCACGCTGGCCAGGACCGGCGCGAGGCCGGCATCGAGGCCGCTGCCGGGGCGATCAGCGACGATGAAATGCGCCAGCTCGAACAGCGTCTGCCACGCCCGCCATGTCGGCAGGCCCAGCAGGCTGTCCGCGCCGATCAGCAGCGCGAGCGGCACCGCCTCACCCCGTTCGGCCCGCAGTTCCCGCAACGTGTCGATGGTGTACGAGCGGCCGACCGGATCCCGTTGCGCGCGCAGGAGTTCGCGCCGGTCGACGCAGAGGCCCGACATGTCCGCGACGGCGAGATCCAGCAGATGGGCGCGCTGGGCCGCGGTGGCGCCGGGCGCCGCGCGATGCGGAGGATCCGCCGCCGGCATCAGGCGCACCGGCACGTCGAACGCATCGCGTGCGGCGCAGGCGATGGCCAGATGTCCGTTGTGGACGGGGTCGAAGGTGCCGCCGTAGAAGACCTGCAGCATCGCCGGTCAGGCGACCAGCAGGCGCACGGCCTTCGCGTCCGCGATGGCCAGCAGCAGCCGCTCCAGTACCACCCATGCATCGCCGTCGCCGCGTCCCTTGGCGATGCGGTCGATCTTCGATGCCTCGGCGACGAAACGGTCCCAGCGCGCGGGCGCGGCATGGCGCTGCAGCGCGCGCTTGAACGGCGCCTGCTTGGCTTCCCAGATGCCCTGCGACTTCATCTCGGCGGCCAGGTTGCCGCCATTGGCCTGCACGCGCGCCAGCGTCGCCGTGCGCAGCAGTTCCTTCACGATCATCGGCATCAGCCCGGCCACCACGTCACCCTCGGCGCGCAGGCCGGCGAGGATGCGCGACACCTGCGCGCCCTGCCCCGCCAGCACGGCATCGGTCAGGCGGAACACGTCGTAGCGCGCCGCATTGGCGACCAGCGACTCCATGCGTTCGACATCCAGCGTCTGGCCATCGCTGAGCAACGCCAGCTTGTCGATTTCCTGCGCGGCGGCAAGCAGGTTGCCTTCCACGCGATCGGCCAGCAGCTGCACGGCATCGCGCTCGGCGCGCAGGCCCTTGCTGCGCAGGCGGCTTTCGATCCAGCCCGGCAGCTCGTGGGGCTTGATGGCCCAAGCCACCGCGAGTACACCGACCCGCGTGACCGCATCGCTCCACTTGCCCTGGTAGGCCTTGCCCCACTCGCCCGAGGTGATCAGCAGCACCACGTCGGGAGGCGGATTGGCGCAGAACGCGGTGATCACTTCCGCGCCCTCCTTGCCCGGCTTGCCGCCCGGCAGGCGGACTTCGACCAGCCGCCGGGCGCTGAACAGGCTGGGCGCACTGAAGCTCGCTTCCAGCTGGCCCCAGTCGAAATCGCGGCCGTCAGCGTCGAAGACTTCGCGCTCACCGACACCCTGGGCACGCGCATGGGCGCGGACGGCATCAGCGGCCTCGAGCACGCGCAGCGGCTCCGGCCCGGCGATCAGATAGACCGGCAGCAGCGGCTCGGAGGTTCCGCGCGCCGCCAGCTGTTCCGGCTTGAGTTCCATCAGGGGGCCGCGTTCACCTGGCCCGAGCGCACCACACCATCGATGCGGCGCAGGATCGAAGCGGCCATCTCGCGGCGCAGTTCGTCGGCAAGTACTTCGCGTTCGGTGGTGGTACCCGTGGCGTCCTCTGGCGGCGACACGTAGTCGCGCGACAGCTCGACGACCTGCTGCGGCACCAGATCGGTGCCGTCGGCCTTCTTGAAGGCGAACACCACCGCATAGCGGAGGCTGAATTCCTGCGAACGCCCGAATTGGTCGATCGCGATCGGCAGATCGCCCCAGCGCTCGGAGACGACACGCAGCGTGGCAACCTGCGTGTCGCTCGACGCTGTGCTGTCCTCTTCGCCGATCGGCGCCGCAAGGGTCGCACCCGCCGCCTGCAGGCCACGCGAGAGGCTGGTCACCAGCGCGCTGTACGAGGCCGACGACGAGGTGACGCGGACCGGGCCGAGATCGGCCGGCAACGCAATCTTGCTGCGCAGATGGAAGCCGCACCCGGCCAGCAGGACCAGGGCGAGAACGAGGAGGGGCAGGCGGAATCGGATCATGGGCGAAGTCTGGACGAGCCCGTCATGGGCGGCAATAGCGTAGCCCGACCGGAGGTGAACGCCGGGGCAAGCCGTTGTCCACCCTCATGCCGCCACGATGTTGACGATCTTGCCCGGCACCACGATCACCTTCCTGATGCTCAGGCCTTCGAGGAACTTGGCCGTGTTGGGTTCCGCCTTCGCCAGGGCCTCCACGCGATCCCGCGGCGCGTCGGCCGCCACCTCGATGGTGCCGCGCAGCTTGCCGTTGACCTGCACCGCCAGGGTCACCGAATCGCGCACCAGCGCATCGGCGTCGACCTGCGGGAACGCCAGGTCCTCGATCAGCGTTTCCTCGTGGCCCAGCGCCTGCCACAAGGCGTGGCTGGCGTGCGGGGTAATGGGATTGAGCAGCAGCACCGCCGCTTCCAGTGCTTCCTGGCGCACGGCCCGGCCCTGCGGCGAGGCGTCGTCGAACTTGCCCAGCAGGTTGGACAGTTCCATCACCGCGGCGATGGCGGTGTTGAAGCTGTGGCGCTTGCCGTAGTCGTGGCCGACCTTGTCGATGGTCTCGTGGGTCTTGCGGCGGACGGCCTTCTGCTCCGCCGTCAGGCTGGCGGTGTCCAGCACGGACGTGGCGCCGTCGGCGACATGCTTCTGCACCTGCGTCCACAGGCGGCGCAGGAAACGCGCCATGCCTTCCACGCCCGCCTCGTTCCATTCCAGCGACTGCTCGGGCGGCGCGGCGAACATGGAGAACAGGCGCACGGTGTCGGCGCCGAACTTGTCGACCATCGACTGCGGGTCGACGCCGTTGTTCTTCGACTTCGACATCTTCTCGACCGGGCCGATCTTCACCGGCTGGCCGTCGGCCTTCAGCGTGGCGCCGACCACGCGCGCCTTGTCGTCGCGCTGGATCTCGACATCGACCGGATTGATCCAGTCCTTGGAACCATCGGCGTTGTCGCGATAGAACGTCTCGGCGATCACCATGCCCTGCGTCAGCAGGTTGGTGGCCGGTTCGTCGCTGTCCACCATGCGCGCGTCACGCAACAGCTTGTGGTAGAAGCGGAAGTACATCAGGTGCAGGATCGCGTGCTCGATGCCGCCGATGTACTGGTCCACGGGCAACCAGTAGTTGCCGCGCTTGTCGACCATCTCCTTCGCGCCCGGCGAGGTATAGCGCGCGTAGTACCAGCTCGACTCCATGAAGGTGTCGAACGTGTCGGTCTCGCGCTCGGCGGCGCCGCCGCATTGCGGACACTTGGTCTTGCGCCATTCGGGATCGGCCTTGATTGGCGACTTGACGCCGTCGAGGGTGACGTTTTCCGGCAGCACGACCGGCAGGTCCGAATCCGGCACCGGCACCGCGCCGCAGCTCTGGCAGTAGATGACCGGAATCGGGCAGCCCCAGTAGCGCTGGCGGCTGACGCCCCAGTCGCGCAGGCGGTAGTTCACCCGGCGCTGGCCCTGGCCCTTGCGCTCGAAGCGCTCGGCCAGCGCCTCGAAGGCGCCGCGGTAATCCAGGCCATCGAACTCACCGGAATTGACCAGCTCCAGGTCGTCGCGCGTTTTGTCGCCGTACCAGTCGCGCCAGGTGGTCGCGTCGTAGGTCTTCTCGTCGTCGTTCTTCGGCGCCTTCAGCGCGATCACCTGCTGGATCGGCAGCGCATACTTGGTGGCGAATTCGAAGTCGCGCTGGTCGTGGCCGGGGACGGCCATCACCGCGCCGGTGCCGTAGCCCATCAGCACGAAGTTGGCGACCCACACCGGCACCTTGTCGCCGGTCACCGGGTGGACGGCACGCAGGCCGGTGTCCATGCCGCGTTTTTCCTGCGTCTCCAGTTCGGCCTCGGACACGCCGCCGTGCTTCAGTTCTTCCAGGAACGCGGCCAGCGCGGGATTCGAGGCCGCCGCCTTCAGTGCCAGCGGATGCTCGCCGGCGATCGACACGAAGGTCACGCCCATCAGCGTGTCCGGTCGCGTGGTGAATACCGTCAGCGGGTCCTGGCCTTCGACGACGAACTGGATTTCCAGGCCTTCAGAGCGGCCGATCCAGTTGCGCTGCATGGTCTTGACCGCGTCCGGCCAGCCCGGCAGGTTGTCCAGGCCGTCCAGCAGTTCCTGGGCGTAGTCGGTGATGCGCAGGAACCACTGCGGAATCTCGCGCTTCTCGACCAGCGCGCCACTGCGCCAGCCGCGGCCGTCGATGACCTGCTCGTTGGCCAGCACGGTCTGGTCCACCGGGTCCCAGTTCACCACCGAGTTCTTGCGGTAGGCCAGGCCCTTGCGCAGCAGGCGGGTGAACATGCGCTGCTCGTGCACGTAGTACTCGGGGCGGCAGGTGGCGAACTCGCGAGACCAGTCGATGGCGTAGCCCAGCGACTTCAACTGGGTGCGCATGTGCTCGATGTTGGCGTAGGTCCACTTGGCCGGCGCGGTCCTGTTCTTGATCGCGGCGTTCTCGGCCGGCAGGCCGAAGGCGTCCCAGCCCATCGGCTGCAGCACGTTGTGGCCGGTCATGCGCTTGTAGCGGCTGATCACGTCGCCGATGGTGTAGTTGCGTACGTGGCCCATGTGCAGCGCGCCCGACGGGTACGGCAGCATCGACAGGCAGTAGAACTTCGGCTTGTCCGACTGCTCGTTCACCTCGAAGGCACGCCGGGCCTCCCAGAAGGACTGGGCCTGGGATTCGACGGATTTCGGATCGTAGGAAGCGGGTTCGGCAACAGTGGACATGGTGGTGTGCGGCAACGGCGACGGCAAAGCGGCCAAGGGTACCGCAGCGCACCATGGCCCGCCACGCCAGCGGTTAGCATGGACGGGTCGAAACCGGGGACCTCCATGACCAAGACCTTGCTCGCCCTAGCCCTGGCCGCCGTCGGCGTGCCGGCCTTTGCCGCCGAAGCCGCCACGCCGGCCACCACCCTGGCCCTGCACTGCGAGCGCCTGTTCGACGCCCGCAGCGGCAAGGTGCTGGGCGAACACACGGTCCTGGTACGGGACGGCCGGATCGCCGAGGTCATCCCGGGCCGCGCCAAGCTCGCCGATGCCGAGTCCATCGTCCTGGCCGACCGCACCTGCACGCCCGGCTGGACCGACCTGCATGTCCATCTCGGCAGCGAATCCAGCCCGCAGAGCTATTCCGAGGGCTTCCGCCTGGATCCGGTGGACTACGCCTTCCGTTCCGTCGGTTATGCCGAAAAGACCCTGATGGCCGGCTTCACCAGCGTGCGCGACCTGGGCGGCGAAGTGGCGCCACATCTTCGCGACGCGGTCAGCCAAGGTCTGGTGAAGGGTCCGCGCATCTTCGCGGCCGGCAAGTCGATCGCCACCACCGGCGGCCATGCCGATCCGACCAACGGCTACAACGACCGGCTGTCGCACCTGCTCGGCCCGCCGGGTCCCACCGACGGCGTGATCAACTCGCCCGAAGAAGCCCGCCAGGCGGTCCGCCAGCGCTACAAGGACGGCAGCGACGTCATCAAGATCACCGCCACCGGCGGCGTGCTGAGCTATGCCAAGTCTGGCGACGCGCCGCAGTTCGTCGTGGACGAGGTGAAGGCCGTCGTCGACACCGCGCGCGACTACGGCTTCCGCGTGGCCGCGCACGCGCACGGCAAGGAGGGCATGAAGCGCGCCATCCTCGGCGGCGTGACCAGCATCGAGCACGGCACCTACATGGACGACGAGATCATGCGGCTGATGAAGCAGCACGGCACCTGGTACGTGCCGACGATCTACGCCGGCCGATTCGTGGCCGAGAAGGCCAAGATCGATGGCTATTTCCCGCCCGTGGTGCGACCCAAGGCCCAGCGCATCGGCGCCTTGATCCAGGAAACCGCCGGCAAGGCCTACCGCAACGGCGTGAAGATCGCCTTCGGCACCGACATGGGCGTGGGGCCGCACGGCGACAACGCGCGCGAGTTCCTCTACATGGTCGAAGCCGGCATTCCCGCCGACATCGCGTTGCAGTCCGCCACGGTCCGTGCCGCGGAGGTGCTGGGCGTGGACGACCAGGGGGTCATCGAAGCCGGCAAGCGCGCCGACATCGTCGCCATGCCGGGCGACCCGGTGGCCGACATCAACGCGGTGATGAAGGTCGACTTCGTGATGAAGGATGGCAAGGTGTATCGCAGCCCGCGCCTCGACGATACCGCCCGATGACGCGATGACGAACGCGCCGCAGCGCGCCATTTTGCGGAAGGGCAGCCGTCAGGCCGCGCTCGCGCGGCGGAGGCCTTCACCTCCCTGCGCGAGAAGCGACGCCGGTTGACCGCAACACCGGCGGTGAGCCGGACTACGTTCGTGGTGAGCCTGTCGAACCACGCTGTTTGCGACGGGGCAACGCATCGCGACATCCACGCTTTGCCGTGACAAGCGTGGTTCGACAGGCTCACCACGAACGACATTCCCGGAATGCAGGCCTGCGGACTGAGTGGCGCCGGGCTTGCCCGGCGGCTCCTGGATCCAACTCGTCGTTTACGTATCGAAGCGCAGCGGAGCAAGCGCCGCGCTACGCACGCGGACTGCGCGAGACCATCCACAGCCAGCCCAGCCACACCGCATAGCCCAGCCGCTGTGCGACGCCGGCCGGCATCAGCTCCACCGCCAGCAGCGTGACGAACAGCACCAGCAGGGCCGCTACGGCACTCGCACGCGCCAGCAGGCGCCAGGCCGGACGTCCGCGCAGTCCCCGCGCGACCAGCAGCGCGCCCGGCACGAACGCCACCCACCACAGCATCCACGCGGTGGCATGCAGGCTGCTGGCCGGGTTGTCCAGATCCTCGGGATCGAGCGGCAACAGCCCCATCGCGGCAAAACCCAGTGCCGACAGCAGGGTCAGTTGCGCGCCCACGCGCAACGGCCAGCCCGCATCTTCCGGCAGACGGCGACGGAGATCGAGCGCCGCCGCAGCCGCCAGCGCGCCGGTCAGGACGAATCCCAGCACGTTGAAGCCCAGCGCATGCGGCACGCCCTTCGCCCCGAGGACGGCGACCGGGTGGAAGACCTGCGAATACCCGGACAACGCCAGGCCGAACCCGACCAGCACCGCGACAAACACCATCGCCGCCGCCGGCCCGCTCCAACGCCATGCCGCGCTCATGCGTCCTCCCACCGGAACACCTCCTCGATCCCTACGCCGAACGCCCGCGCGATGCGGAACGCCAGTTCCAGCGACGGCGCATAGCGCCCCGCTTCCAGCGCGATGATGGTCTGCCGCGTCACGCCACAGGCATCGGCCAGCGCCTGCTGGGTCATTTCGCCGCGCCCGAAGCGCAGGCGGCGGATGTCGTTGGCGATCGGCGTGCCGGTCATCGGCGGTCGCGCCAGTACATCACCGCCGTCGCGGCGTATTCGCACAGCCAGCCGCACATCAGTGCGAACACCAGCAGGTTGGCGACCATGAAGGGGGTCGCCCACGCCAACCGCTCGGCCGGCGAGAACGCCAGCATCACCGCCAAGCCGATCAGGCAGAACGTCAATCCGCTGCGGCCCCAGTCCGCCGCCTGCTGTTCGATCCGAAGGTCGCGTTCGTCTTCCTGCACCCGCCCTTTCCATCGCGCGCCGAGCACATGGGTCAGCACCGCCCACGCGACCAGCAGCAACACCAGGTTGCGGCCGATCGCCCGGGCCCCGTGGTTGTCCCAGACGGCGCCCTGGGCGAACACGTGGGCCTTGGCCAGGAAGTAAGCCACCGCCGCCAGCATGAAGGCCACGCCCACCCAGGCCTTCCACTCGCCGGGCGACACGCCGCGCTCGACGTCACCCAGCGGCGTGCGCGAGATCGCATACAGCGACACCCATGCCACCGTGACCAGCAGGGCCGTGCCCCACTTGCCCAGATCCACGCCCACCAGCACGTCCGGGCCCGCCAGCAGGGCCCAGAACGCCAACAGGCCCGCCACCAGCAACCCCAGCCAGCCCACTCGCTGCCATGCCATGATGTCCGCTCCAGAAGACAATATGTAATTCATACATTACATTTTGATCCTCCAATGTCAAACCTTTTTTACATCATCTTGTATCCTCCCGCCCGCGGCACCATCTGACCGCCACGCCCCCATCCGCCATGAGCGAGCCGATGACCGACCTGCCCCACGTATTCGACGCCACCACTGACACCTTCGAGGCCGAGGTCCTGCGCAAGTCGCTGGAAGTGCCGGTGCTGGTCGACTTCTGGGCGACCTGGTGCGGGCCCTGCAAGACGCTGGGACCGATCCTCGAGAAGCTGGCCGGCGAGTACAACGGTGCCTTCCTGCTGGCCAAGGTCGACGTCGACAAGGAACAGCAGATCGCCGCAGCCTTCCAGATCCGCTCGGTCCCCACCGTGTTCCTGGTCAAGGACGGACAACTGGTGGACGGCTTCCCCGGCGCGCTGCCGGAAGGCCAGCTGCGCGAGTTCCTGGCGTCGCATGGCGTGCAGCCGGCGGAAGCCGCCGCCGACGCCGTCGAAGCCGCGCCGCTCGATCCAGCCGCGCAGGTAGCCGCGCTGCGCGAGGCCGTGGCCGCCGAACCGGACAAGGACGAGCTGAAGCTCGATCTCGTGCTCGCCCTGCTGAAGACCGGCGACGCCCCCGAAGCCGAACGCCTGCTCGACGCCCTGCCCGCCAACCTCGCCACCGACGACCGTGCGGTCAAGGCACGCGCACGGCTGGGCTTCGCGTCGGCGCTCAAGGACGCCCCGTCGCCCGAGGCGCTGCGTGCAGCCGTGGCGGCGAACGCGGACGATCTGCGCGCGCGCCACCTGCTGGGCGTGCACGCCCTGGTCGCTGGCGACTCCGAAGCCGCGCTGGAGCAGTTCCTCGACATGCTCAAGCGCGACCGCGCCTTCGAGGACGGCCTGGCACGCAAGAGCCTGATCGACGCTTTCCGCGTGATCGAGGACGACGCGCTGGTCAGCCAGTACCGCAGGAAGATGTCCTCGCTGCTGTTCTGAACCGCGAATCCTTCCCCGTCCCCCAGCACAACGCACGAAACAGTCCTGCATGAAACCCGGCACCCTGCGGCACATCTTCAATGTGTGGCCGCCCTTCCTGCTCAGCGGCATCCACGTCACCGAGATGGCCCACGACTGGAGCTTCGCGCGGGTCGAACTGCGCATGCGCCCGTGGAACCGCAACTACGTGGGCACCCATTTCGGCGGCAGCCTGTTCGCGATGACCGATCCGTTCTGGATGATCCTGGCCAAGGAGCGGCTGGGCCGCGATTACTACGTCTGGGACAAGGCGGCGGAGATCGAATTCGTCAAACCCGGCAAGGGCACGCTGCATGCCGAGTTCCGGCTGGATGCGTTCGTGCTGGACGAGATCCGCGCAGAGGCCGCCAACGGCCAGAAGTACCTGCGCTGGATGCCAGCGGATGTGTTCAACGCGCAGAACGAAGTCGTCGCCCGCGTGCGCAAGCAGATCTACGTGCGACTGAAGCCCGAGGCACGCCGGGCGGGCTGATCAGGGCGCCGGCGGTGCCGCGCTGCGGGACGGCAGCGGCAGCGTGAAGGTCGAGGCCTGCGTGTCGTGGAACAGGTCGATCGCAAGACCTTTTCCATCGGCACTGACACGGATCGCGCGGCCCTCGGGATGCAGTTGCTGCCACGCGGCGATGCGCTGCGCGACCGGGCGCGCGTCGTCATGCGCCTCACGCAACCACCGCCACGCCGCCACCAGCCGCAATCGCGCCTCCGCGTCCTGGAAGCGCTCCGCGTAGCCGGCCAGCGAAGGCGCGGCGATGTTGTCGAGAATGCAGCCGATCGCATTCGCCAGGCAGGAAAACGTCCATCCTCCCGACAACGGTGCATCCCTGCCCAGCGGCGTGTCCGCACGGATGAGCACATCGGCCTGCGCGCCGCAGAACCAGGCGTGGCGTCGCGCACCGCGCGCGATCGTCTTCCGCTGATCGAGGAACAGATCCGCGACGACTTTGCGGTGCCACGACGACTCGGCCCCGGCGACGTTCAGCGCGCGGAATCCGTCGGCGATGTATCGCGCCTCGCCCGCCATGGCCGTGCAAATCCCGGCGGCCATGGCGCCGTCGGGCTCGAAGACCCCCGTGCACGCGTCCGGCAGGGGATGGTCGCCGGGCAGCTCGGCCAGCATGTCGACGAACAGCGCACCCGATGCGTCCATCAACGACGCCCCCACCAGGCCACCGACAAGGATGTCGCCACTGGCGACCAGCTTGCGCGCGATCGAGCCCATCCGGCAGACGCCGCGCAGCCCGGCTTCACGGTCGCCGCGCGCGAACGTGTACGCGTGCGCGACCAGCCCCTGCATCAGCGGCCGATAGGACGGGATCGGCGTGTCCGGCCGCGCGGGAAACGGGCTTCGGAAATGGCCGTAGTCGTCGAGCACGGCGATGCGCGCGGTGATCGCGGCGCGGGACGCCATCACCGGCGTCAGTTCCTGCAGCCTGGCCCGTACCTGGGCGAGGCAATGCGGCTGACCGGCCTTGCAGAGCGTCTTGTCATCGGCTGTGTCATCCAGGCGCGGATACGTCTCCAGCGGAGACGTGTGGACCGGTGCCGCACCTTCCCCGGACCAGAGCGGCAACGCCCGGAGCCGCACGGTTTCCTCCTTCATCAGGCGCTCGGCATCGGCGACCCGAATATCGAACGGCAGCGACCACAGCGCCGCGAATCCATTCGTGCCCGCCAGGGGTCGGGGAGCATCCAGCCATGCCAGCGCCTTTTCGTCTTCCGTCGGCATCGGTATCCACCGGCTGACGCAGTGCCCCGCAACGACCAGCACCACCATGCCGAAGACGACCAATCCGGACCACTTGAAGAACCCCTGCATTCCATTCCTCCTGCCACAACGTCCTGTACGCGACTATATAGCCGGGAGTCAGCGCCGGCCTACAATGACGCCATGCCCCCCGACCATCCCGCGCACCGCGTTTCGGTGCAGAAGCTCTTCATCACCGGCCTGCTGACCCTGTTGCCGATCTGGCTGACCTGGGTGGTCATCAAGTTCGTGTTCGTGCTGCTGTCCGGCATCAGCAAGCCGTGGGTGGAACCGCTGTCGCACCAGATCGCCGCCAACTTCCCGCAGTCGCTGGGCTGGTTCAACGGGCTGTGGGTGCAGAACACCATCGCCATGGTCGCCACGCTGTTCGTCATCGTCGCGGTGGGCGCGATGACGCGGCGCGTGGTCGGCCAGCGGCTGCTGCGCTGGTTCGAGGCGTTGATCGCGCGCGTGCCGCTGGCCAACGTCATCTACACCAGCGCGCGCAAGCTGCTGGACATGCTGGAGACCAAGCCCGGCAGCACGCAGCGCGTGGTGCTGATCGACTTCCCGCACCGGG
Organism: Pseudoxanthomonas sp. LH2527; assembly: GCF_022539275.1. Classification (NCBI taxonomy): domain Bacteria; kingdom Pseudomonadati; phylum Pseudomonadota; class Gammaproteobacteria; order Lysobacterales; family Lysobacteraceae; genus Pseudoxanthomonas; species Pseudoxanthomonas sp. LH2527. Next base: position 35,065 of record NZ_JAKZBW010000032.1, read on the forward strand.
ACATGAAGTCGGTCGGCCTGGTGACGCGAGTGATCCGCGAGGAAGGCAGCGGCCGCGAGCTGGCGGCCGTCTATGTGCCGACCACGCCCAATCCCACCTCGGGCTATCTTGAAATCGTGCCGGTCGAACTGCTGACGCCGACCGATTGGACCGTGGACCAGGCGATGAGCTTCATCATTTCCGGCGGCGCGGTCGCGCCGGAGACCATGCCCTTCACCCGCGCCGGAGACCGCTGAGCCATGCACGCACCGCGCACCCTGGATGACCGCGCGGTCCGCCTGTTCATCGTGCTGGCCGCGGTGTTCTGCGCCAACGCGGTGCTGGCCGAATTCATCGGCGTCAAGATCTTCGCGCTGGAAGACACGCTGGGCATCGCGCCGCTGGAGTGGAACCTGTTCGGCCAGACCGGCTCGCTCAGCTTCACCGCCGGCACGCTGCTGTGGCCATTCGTGTTCGTGCTGACCGACATCATCAACGAGTTCTTCGGCAAGCGTGGCGTGCGCTTCATCTCGTGGCTGGCGGTGGCGTTGATCGTCTACGGCTTCCTGTTCGCCTTCGCGGCCATCGCGCTGGCGCCGGCCGGCTGGTGGGTGGAAGCGGCGCAGGCGCAGGGCGTGCCGGACTACCAGAAGGCGTTCGCGGCGATCTTCGGCCAGGGCATGTGGACCATCGCCGGGTCGGTGGTGGCCTTCCTCGCCGGCCAGCTGATCGACGTCTCGGTGTTCCACCGCATCCGCCACGCCACCGGCGAGCGCTGGGTGTGGCTGCGCGCGACCGGCTCGACCGCGATCTCGCAGCTGGTGGACAGCTTCGTGGTGATCTACATCGCCTTCGTGCTGGGGCCGCAGAAGTGGCCGACCTCGCTGTTCCTGGCGGTCAGCACGGTCAACTACGCCTACAAGATGCTGGCGGCGATCGCGCTGATCCCGCTGCTGTACCTGATGCGGCACGCCATCCGCCACTATCTGGGGCACGAACGCGAGCGCCAGCTGCGCGCCGAAGCCACCCTCGACTGAGCCGATGCGCCGGGCTGCGGCGCCGGCCACCGCGACGGTTTCGTGGGTACCTGCCCGGCGGCATGCCGTGGCATTCGGGCGAAAGCATCGCTTACGCCACGCGTGCTGTTTTTCCCCGCGCAACGCCTACCGCAACACTCCCCAACCGTACCGGCTGGCGCGGCGCATCGCCGGCCTGTGGGGCGGCGGACCGTAAGCGTCCCTACGGCTCGGGCAAATGTGACGACAAAAACGGCCGTCACCGGCCAGCGCAGCCCTCAGAGCCGCTTATAATTGTGACCGGTTCAACATTTTGCTCGGTCAGGCGCGGGGGCGGGGAATGCAGAGGCAGGCGATCCAGGGAAAGGGATGGCGGTACTGGGCACTGGCGATGCTGCTGCTGGCGTCGTGGTCGGTCCAGGCACAGGAGTGGGTCTACCGCGTGCGGCCTGGCGACACCCTGTGGGACGTCACCGGTGCGTACCTCAAGCCGTCGATCCCGTGGCAGCGCCTGCAGGAACACAACCGCATCGCCAACCCCTACCAGCTCCCGCCCGGCAGCACGCTGCGGATCCCGCTGCAGTGGCTGGACCGCCAGCCCGCGAAAGCGCGGGTGATCGCGCTGCAGGGCGAAGCGGTCGCGCGCACGCCGGCGGGCCGCGAGTCGTCGGTGACCAGCGGCATGTCGCTGGGCAGTGGCGCCAGCCTGAAGACATCGCCCGACGCCTCGCTCAGCCTGCAGTTCGCCGACGGCTCGCGCCTGCAACTGCTGGGCGACAGCGAATTGCTGCTCGATCGCCTGACCCGCTTCGGGCGCTCGGGCATGGTCGACACCCGGCTGCGCCTGCAGCGCGGCAGGATCGGCAACGACGTGCGCCACCTGCGCGGTCCGGCCGCGAACTTCATTGTCGAAACCCCGACCGCCTCCTCGGCCGTGCGTGGCACCACGTTCCGCGTGGAAGCGGGCGAAGCCTATTCGCAGACGGAGGTGCTGGAAGGGCGCGTGTCGGTGAATGCGCCCCGCCAGCGTGGTGCACTGCTGCGTCCCGGCTTCGGCGCGGTGGTCGCCGCCGGCCAGGCCGCGGTGTCGCCGCTGCCGCTGCTGCCGGCGCCCGACCTGTCGCGCATTCCGCCGCTGTCGCAGAGCGCCCGCCCCGACCTGGCCTGGCCCGCCGTCGAAGGCGCACGCCAGTACCGCATCCAGGTGAGCGCGCAGCGCACGTTCGACAGCCTGCGGGTGGATGCGGAAAGCGATGCGCCCCGTCATACGCTGCCGGCCCTGGAGGCCGGCACGTACTTCGTCCGCGTCCGCGCGATCGCCGCCAACGGACTGGAAGGCCGTGATGCCGTCGTCGAACTGCGCATCGACGATCAGCCGGCGCCGCCGTATTCGATCGCGCCTGCCGCCGGCAGCGTCGTCCGCACGCCGGAACTGGCACTGAGCTGGACGCAGGCGCCGGGCGCCGTCGCCTACGAGTACGACATCACCGCCACCGCCGATGCCACCCAGCCCGTGGCCGGCGCCCGCGTCGAAGGCGAAACCACTGTACGCCTTCCTGCTGCGCTGCCGCCCGGCGATTACGTCTGGCGCATCCGCAGCGTGGACGCCGCCGGCGAGACCGGACCCTACGGCGACGGCGTGCCGTTCACCGTGCGGCCGCTCGCGGAGGTCACCGAGATCGACGGTTCGGCCGCCGCCGCCGGCAACACCCGCGAGGTGACGTTCCGCTGGCCGGCAGGCCAGCCGGGCCAGCGCTACCGCTTCCAGATGTCGCGCACGCCGGATTTCAGCGCGCCGCAGGTCGACGAAATCGTGGACCGTGCCGAGATCACCCTGCCCCGGCTGCGTTCGGGCACCTGGTACCTGCGCGCCCAGACCATCGACGTGGATGGCTTCGAGGGACCGTTCCCGGCGCCACAGAGCGTCGAGGTGCCGTGCCGCTGGTGCAAGGTTGGCGCCGGAGCGGGCGCATTGCTCATACTGCTGGCCCTGTGAACATCCCCTCGCCCGCGTCCAAGTGGAAACCGCGCCTGCTCACGGCGGTGGGCGCGGCTGCGCTGGCGATCCTGGTGACGCTGTCCGGGGTGACCGCGCCGATCGACGCGTGGGTCTACGACCGGCTCGTGCTCGGTGCCGCGCCGGATGCCGATCCGCGCATCGTGGTGGTCGACATCGACCAGAAGAGCCTGGCCGAACTGGGGCGCTGGCCCTGGTCGCGGCGCACGCATGCGCAACTGGTCGACCGCCTGCGGCTGACCGAGGTGAAGGGCATCGCCTTCAACGTGCTGCTGTCCGAGCCCGCGCTGTTCGATCCGGAAGGCGATGCCCTGCTGGCCCGCGCGATCAGCCGCAGCGGGCGGGTGGTCCTGCCGGTGCTGGCAGAGCCCGTGCAGCTCAACAGTTCGACCGTCGAGCTGATGCCGATCCCCGAATTCGCCGCGTCCGCCGCCTCGCTGGGCCATGCCGAAATGGCGCTGGACGACGATGGCGTGGCGCGCAGCGCCTACCTGCGCGCGGGACTGGGCTCACCCCATTGGCCCGCGCTGGCGCTGGCCCTGCTGCAACTCGACCAGCCGCCCGGCAGCAACGGCGACCTGCCCGGACGCCGGCGGGTGACCACCGGCCTGGAGCCCGCTTCGCCCTATGACTGGGTACGCGACTACGAAGTGCGGGTGCCGTTCACCTCGCCGCCGAACGCCTTCCGCCACGTCTCGTACACCGACGTCCTCAACCAGCGCATTCCGGCCACGCTGCTGCGCGGCAACTGGGTGGTGGTCGGGGTCAGCGCGACCGGCATGGGACCGCTGGCGCGCGCACCGGGACAGCCGCCGACCGCGAGCATGAGCGGGACCGACTACCAGGCCAACCTGCTGAACATGCTGGTCAAGCGCGCGGCCATCACGCCGGTGTCGGAAGGCTGGCAGGCCGTGCTGGCGGCAACGCTTTCGGCACTGCCGCTGCTGCTGTCCCTGTTGCCCGTGCTGCGTCGCATCTGGCGCCCGACCGTGCTGACGATGGCCGGCACGCTGGTGCTGTCCATGCTGATGCTGCGCTACGGCCACCTCTGGTTCTCGCCGGTGCCGGCGCTGCTGGTGCTGGCGCTGGGCGCTTCGCTGTGGGTCTACCGGCTGCTGCGGCGCACGCAGCGGCAGGCGCAGTCGGATGCGCTGACCGGGCTGGCCAACCGCAGCCGGTTCGACCACGCACTGGACCAGGAGCTGCGCATCGCGCGCCGCAGCGGCCAGCCGCTGTCACTGCTGGTGATGGACATCGACCACTTCAAGCAGCTCAACGATACCCAGGGCCATGCCGCCGGCGATGCCGCGCTGAAGGCGCTGGGCCGCATCCTGCGCAGCCGCGCGCGCCGCCCGCGCGACCTGGTCGCCCGCCTCGGCGGCGACGAGTTCGCGGTCCTGCTGCCGGAAACGTCCGCGCAGGCGGCGGCGACCATCGCCACTACCATCCACGTGGACCTCGCCCATCATGGGCGCAAGCCGCACGGCGCCACCGCCAGCACGCCGCCACCGTTCACCGCCAGCGTCGGCATCCACACCTACCTGTCCGGCGACGAGGCGGGGCCGGAGGACGTCTTCGACCGCGCCGACGCCGCGCTGTACCGCGCCAAGCAGGCCGGCCGCAACCGCAGCTTCAGCCACACCGGCGAACACGAGGCGGTCGAGGTTTCTCCCCACCGGGTGTGATGCGGCGGCGCGCGACGCCTGCTACACGTCGAACACCATGCCCGGCCGCGCCAGTTCCACCGGCACGCCATGGCGCTCGCCGATCTCGCCCGCCAGCGCTTCGCGCGCCCGGTCCTCGCCGTGCACCAGCACCAGCGGCGGCGACGGCTGGAAATTGCCGTACCACGCCAGCAGGCCCTGCTGGTCGGTGTGCGCAGACAGGCCGCCCACGGTGTGGCGCTGCGCGTTGACGCGGTAGTCGCGACCGTGGATGCGCACCCACTGCGCGCCGTCCACCAGCCGCCGGCCCAGCGTGCCTTCGGCCTGGTAACCGACGAACACGACATGCGCGTTGCGCCGCCCCAGGTTGTAGCGCAGGTGGTGCTGGATGCGCCCGCCGTTGGCCATGCCGGAACCGGCGATGATGATCGCGCCGTTCTCGATCTGGTTGATCGCCATCGACTGCTGCGTGGTCTCCGCCACGTGCAGGTTGGGCAGGCGGAACGGATTGGGCGACTGCGCCCACACGCGACGCGCGTCCTCGTCGAACAGGCCATGGTGGCGCGCGTAGACATTGACGACCTTGGCGGCCATCGGGCTGTCTAGGAAGATCCGCCAGCGCGACAGCTTCCACGCCTCCCAGTGGCGTGCGAACCAGTACAGCAGCTCCTGCGTGCGGCCGACCGCGAACGCCGGGATCAGCACGTTGCCGCGGTCGCGCCACGCGTGATCGAAGATCTCGCCGAGTTCGCGGATCGTTTCCGGACGGTCGCGATGGTTGCGGTCGCCGTAGGTGGATTCCATCAGCAGCAGGTCGGCCTGCTGCACCACCGCGGGGTCGCGCAGGATGGGCGTGCCCTTCGGCCCCAGGTCGCCAGAGAACACCAGCTTGCGGCCGTCCGCCCACAGCTCGACGATGGCCGAGCCGAGGATATGGCCGGCATCGCGCAGCGCGATGTCCACGCCGGGCAGGATCGTGGTGCGCTCGTCGTACGGCATCGGGCGCACCTGCTTCATGGTGGCGTGCACGTCCTCGTCGCCGAACAGCGGCTGCACCTCCGGCTCGCCATGGCGGCGGTGGCGGTTGGCGCGTTCGGCCTCGGCTTCGGACAGCGAGGCGGTATCCAGCAGCATGATCGGCAGCAGCTCCGCGCTGGCGCCGTGGGTGTGGATGGAGCCGCGGAAGCCGCGCTTGACCAGCAGCGGCAGCCGGCCGATGTGGTCGATGTGGGCGTGGCTCAGCACCACCGCGTCGAGCGTGGCGGGGTCGAACGGGAACGGCTCGGCGTTGCGCGCCTCGGCATCGCGGCCGCCCTGGATCAGCCCGCAATCCAGCAGGATCCGCTTGCCTGCGGCCTCGACCAGATGCATCGAACCGGTGACTTCGCCCGCCGCGCCATGGAAATGCACCTGCATGGGAACCTCCTTGCCTGGACGCCCAGTATGGCCGCTGGCGCCCCCGCAGGCATGACCTTCGACACACCTGCCCTCCCGGCGACAGGCGTAGAGTCCCCGCCACGCCCCCACCCGGGGGTTCCTTTTTTCCAATGCCCTATGCGGGGCAGGAGTAGCTCGTGATTGCCCGCAAACCCCAGATCCTGATGCTTTCGCTCGCCGTGGCCGCCGCGCTGGCCGCCTGCGCCAAGAAGGAAGATGCCGCCCCGGCCGCCGACACGGCCGCGAAGGCGCCCGCGGCGCTGGAACTCAAGCTGGACGAAAGCAGCCTGCCGGGCGTCAACCGTTTCCAGCTCGCCGACCTGGACGCCAGCAAGAACGCCTGCACCGACTTCGCCGGTTACGCCAACGGCAAGTGGCTGGCCGCCAACGCGATTCCCAGCGACCACACAAGCTGGGGCGCGTTCGAGATGCTGGCCGAGCGTTCCACCGCCATCCAGAAGCAGCTGGCCGAACAGGCCGCCGCGCATGCCGACGCCACCGGCGTGGAGAAGATCGTCGGCGACCTGTGGGCCACCGGCATGGACGAAGCCAAGGCCAACGCGCAGGGCATCGAGCCGATCGCGCCCGTGCTGAAGACCATCGACGGCCTGCAGGACAAGGACGCCATCGTCGCCTACCTCAACGGCAGCGCCGCCAAGGGCCAGGCGTTCCTGTTCGGCTTCGGCGCCGAGGCCGACTTCAACAAGCCCGACACCAACATGGCCTACGCCTTCCAGGGCGGCCTGGGCCTGCCGGACAAGAACTTCTACTTCGATGCCGACAAGAAGGCCATCCGCGATGCCTACGTGGCGCACATCGCCAAGGTGCTGGAACTGTCCGGCGTTGCCGCGGCGGATGCGCAGAAGCAGGCCGGCGACATCCTCGCGTTCGAGACGCGCCTGGCCAAGGTGTCGAAGTCGAACGAGGAGATGTCGCGCGACGTGTCGCTGTACTACAACCCGGTGACGCTGGCCGACGCCGACAAGCTGACGCCGAACTTCTCGTGGACAACATTCTTCGCCTCGCAGGGCGTGGCGCCGCAGGAGAAGTTCTCGCTGGCCGTGCCCGCCTTCCACCAGGAAGTCAGCACGATGCTGGGCGACACCGATCCGGCCGCATGGCGCGCCTACCTGCGCTTCCACACCATCGATGGCGCCTCGCCGTACCTGAGCGACGCCTTCGCCAACGAGAGCTTCAACTTCTACAGCAAGACCCTGCGCGGACAGAAGGAAATCAAGCCGCGCTGGAAGCGCGTGCTGTCCACCATCGAAGCGCAGAGCGGCGAAGCGCTCGGCCAGATGTACGTCAAGGTCGCGTTCACGCCGGAATCGAAGGCGAAGATGGAAACGCTGGTGGCCAACCTGGGGACCGCGCTGAAGGCCCGCATCCAGAACCTGGCATGGATGAGCGACGAGACCAAGGCCAAGGCGATGGAGAAGCAGGCCGCGTTCACCACCAAGATCGGCTACCCCGACAAGTGGCGCGACTGGTCCGGCCTGTCCACCGGCCGCGACAGCTACTACGGCAACGTGATGGCCGCGCAGGCATTCAACTACAAGTGGAACCTGGGCAAGATCGGCAAGCCGGTCGACCGCACCGAGTGGGGCATGCCGCCGCAGATGGTCAACGCGTACTACAACCCGCTGCAGAACGAGATCGTGTTCCCGGCCGCCATCCTGCAGCCGCCGTTCTTCGACCCCAACGCCCCGGATGAAATGAACTACGGCGGCATCGGCGCGGTGATCGGCCACGAAATGACCCACGGCTACGACGACCAGGGCAGCCGCTTCGGCGCTACCGGCAAGTTCGAGAACTGGTGGACCCCGGCCGACGCCAAGGGCTTCTCCTCGCGCACGGACAAGCTGATCGCGCAGTTCAACGCCTATCGCACCGACGCAGGCCAGGCGATCAACGGCAAGCACACGCTGGGCGAGAACATCGCCGACCTCGGTGGCCTGGCCACGGCCTACGACGCGATGAAGGCCGCCGCCGGCGATACGCCGGACCCGAAGACCGACGGCCTGACCCGCGACCAGCGCTTCTTCCTCAACTGGGCCACGGTGTGGCGCCGCAACTTCACCCCGGAAGAGCTGAAGAACCGCATCGCCACCGACGAACACGCCCCGGCGCAGTTCCGTGCCATCGGCGCGCCGTCGAACCTACCGACCTTCGCGGCCGCGTTCTCGTGCAAGGCCGGCGATGCCATGGTGCGCAGCGGCGACCAGCAGGTGGTGATCTGGTAACCCCACGCGCCACGGGGTGAGGAGGAAAGGCCCGGCATGTCCGGGCCTTTTCTTTGCACATGGCCATTACGGTCCGCCCGGCGGTCGGCCGCTGGCCGCTGCTGAGGGCGTGCCCCCTGTGCCAGCCGGACCGCAAGGGGGTGTCGCCAGGCCGAGCATCCACCCATCGAAGGAGGACTGCCATGACCCGTCTCACCGTGCCCGCGCTCGGCATTGCGATCGCCTGCGCCCTGCTCGCCGCCTGCCAGCAGCAGGAAAGCCCGCCCGCCGCGACCGCACCGACCGCGGCCGCCGCCGTGAAGGAAGGCGACGCCGTGGCCATCACCGGGCGCATGCACGACGCCGAACTGCTCGAGGACATCGCCTTGCAGGTGCGGCGCGCGGGCGCGTTCCCGCTGATCGAGTACAGCAGCGACCGGCTCGCGCGGCGGCTGTTCTTCGATGTGCCCGCGCAGTACGACAGCCAGACGCCGGCGATGGACCTGGCGCTGGCGGAGGTCTTTGACGTGGTCATCGCGTTGAACAACGGCACCTCGGAGAACCTGTTCGAGGGCGCGGACCCGCAGCGCGTGGCCGCCCGCGGCGAGGCCGGCGAAGCGGTCGGCCAGGCCTTCATGAAGCGCAACGTGCGGCAGCTCGAACTGGGAAACGGGCTGTACCCCACGCCGTGGCGCGCAAAACGCCTGGGCCTGTCCGAAGCCGACCTGGCAAAGACGTTCTGGGAGGGCGTCAACGTCGACTACGCCGCGCTGCAGACGCGCGGCCAGTCGGTCAAGGGCGCGCTGGCCGCCGGCAGCGAACTGCACATCACCCACCCCAACGGCACCGATTACCGGATGCGCATCCAGGGGCGGCCGATCCTGGTCAGCGACGGCACCATCGGTGCGGACGACCTGAAAGCCGGCGGGCCGGCGCTGCAGGTGTTCCTGCCCGCCGGCGAGGTCTACACCACGCCGCTGGCCGGCAGCGGCGAAGGCCGGATCGTCGCCACGCGCGACTACTTCCGCGGCCAGCCCATCGACAACCTCAGCGTGACCATCGCCGGCGGCAAGGTCACCGCCCTCACCGGCACCGGCCCGGGCTTCGCGCCGATGAAGGCCGACTTCGATGCGGTGACCGACGCCCGCAAGAACGAGGTCTCCTTCTTCGACCTGGGCATCAATCCGAACGTCAGGCTGCCGGCGGACAGCCAGGTAGGCAACTGGGTGCCCGCGGGCACCGTCACGCTGGGCCTGGGCAACAACCTGTGGGCCGGCGGCGACAACGCCATCACCTACGGCATGAACTTCTTCCTGCCCGGCAGCACGGTGACGCTGGATGGCAAGGTCATCGTCGACAAGGGGCAGCTGATGCTGTGAGCCCGCGATGGGCGGCCCCTCGCCGGGCCGCCCATGCCGATCGCCACGCTCTGTGACGCAGCGCATGGATCGGCCGCCAAGGCCACCGGCAGATGTGGGGAACGATGACGGAGCGCGCGCGACGCGCTTGCTAGAATCGCCCGTCCCCCGAACTCCTGGATCTTCCTGATGCCCAGCCCGCGCCACGCTCTCGGCCGCCCCACCCTGATCGCCTTCGCCCTCGTCATCGCCCTGGGCGCGCCGGATGCCGAAGCCCAACGCAGGAAGCGCGCCCCCGCCGCACCGGCCGTCAGCGCGCAGTGCGCCGACTTCTACGGTGCCACCAACGCGGACTGGCTGAAGAAGAACCCCGCCTCGGCCGACCAGGGAGCGGTGAGCGTGCTGGGCGCCTTCCGCGAGCGCACGCTGGAACAGCAGCGCGCCCTGCTCGACGGCGCCATGCGCGCACCGCAGGGCAATGTGCAGAAGCTGCTGGGCGACTTCTGGGCCAGTGGCCTGGACGAAGCCGCGGTGGACGCCGACGGCGCCAAGCCGATCGCGCCGCTGCTCGACCGCATCAACGCCATCAAGAAGCCGAAGGACGTGGCGCCGGCGATCGCCGCGCTGCACCAGGTCGGCATCCCGGTGGCCTTCAACTTCGGCCCCGACGTGGACCTGCAGGCGCTGGACCGCCACATCGGCTACTTCATGCAGGGCGGCCTGGGTCTGCCCGACCCGGCGTACTACACCCGCACCGACGCCGACACGCGCGAACTGCTCGGCCGCTACCGCACCTACGTCAAGCAGGTGCTGGCGCTGACCGGTACGCCGGCCAACAGGCTGGATGCCGAGTCGGCCCTGGTGATCGACGTGGAAACCCGACTGGCCCAGGTCTCCAAGCCGCTGGTCGATCTGCGCAGCCCATTCGCCAACTACGCGCCGGTGCCGACCAAGGACCTGGGCAAGCAGTACCGCAACCTGCAGCTCGACGCCTTCCTCAAGGTGCAGGGCGTCAGCGACGACACCGTGTCGATGGCCGACCCGGCCCTGTTCAAGCGCCTCGATGGCCTGGTGGGCAGCCTCAAGCCCGACCAGTGGAAGGCCTACCTGCGCTGGCGCGTGGGCGATGCCATGGCGCCGCACCTGGCCAAGCCGTTCCGCGATGCCGAGTTCGATTTCCGCGGCCGCGTGCTGCGCGGCGAGACCACACCGGCGCCGCGCTGGCGCCACGTGCTGGACGCCATCAACCTGGCCGCCGGCCCGATGCTGGGCAAGGAGTACGCCGAGCGCTACGTGTCGGCCGAGCACAAGCGCCGCGCCGAACAGATCGCCAGCCAGGTGCGCGATGCACTGGGCCGCGGCATCGAGCGCAACACCTGGCTGAGCGATGCCGCCAAGGCCGAAGCCAAGGCCAAGCTGGACAAGCTGAAGATCGAAGTCAGCACGCCCCGCCGCGACCTGGACTACAGCGTGCAGCCGATGGGCCGCGGCAGCTTCGGCGGCAACATGCTGATCGCCTCGACCTGGCGCCATCGCGAAGAGATGAAGCGGATCGGCAAGGGCAACGCCGACCGCCGCTGGGACGTGCTGCCGCAGCAGCCCGCGCTGGCCTACGACCTGGCGCAGAACCGCCTGATCGTCACCGCCGCCGTACTGCAGGAGGAGATCTTCGACGCCAAGCAGCCCGCGGCCGTGCAGTACGGCGCGTACGGCGCGCTGGTCGGCCACGAGCTGAGCCGCGGCTTCGACGTGAAGGGCCGCATGGTCGACGCCAAGGGCCAGCTGCGCGACTGGTGGACGCCCGCCGATGTGGCGGCGTGGAATGCGCTGGGCGACAAGGTGGTCGCGCAGTACAACGGCTACGCCTTCCCCGGCCTGAAGAACGTCAAGGTCAATGGTGCATTGACGCGCGACGAGAACCTGGCCGACCTGGCGGGCGTGGAACTGGCATGGGACGCCTTCACCACCGCCGAGCCGCAGGCCAACGCCGCCGCGAAGCAGTCGTTCTACAAGGCCTGGGCCACGCTCTGGGCGCAGAACCTGTCGGAAACCGAAGCCGCCCAGCGCGCCGCCGTCGACGTGCACGCCCCCGGCCAGTGGCGCGCCAACGGCCCGCTGGTGCAGCAGCCCTCGTTCGCCCAAGCGTTCACCTGCAAGGCCGGCCAGCCGATGCAGGCCAAGGACGCGGATCAGGTCAAGATCTGGCGCTGAGGCCTGCTGCAGGTCCCATGAAAAACGGCGCGGAATCCCGCGCCGTTTTTCTTCGCATGCCCTGCAGCGTTTACTTGACGCTGCGCAGATGCGGCGGCCTGGGCTTGCGCGGTCCCCTGCGGAACGGCGGCTGCCCACGCCAGTAACGGATCATCAGCCAGCCGAACACCATGCCGCCCAGGTGCGCGAAGTGCGCCACGCCCGGCTGCAATCCGGTGAAGCCGAGCACCAGCGCAAGCAACGCATAGAAGATCACCAGCGTGCGTGCCTTGATCTCCATCGGCAGCGGAAACACGATCATGCGGTGGTTCGGGAACAGCATGCCGTAGCCGAGCAGCAGGCCGAACACACCGCCGGACGCACCGACGGTGGGATACGGCAGCGCACCGCCCGCCACCATCCACCAGCCCACGGCGAGCTGCAGCAGGCCGGCGCCGGCAACGCAGACCAGATAGAACGTCAGGAAACGTTTCGTGCCCCAGGTCTGTTCGAGCGGCGATCCGAACATCCACAGCGCCAGCATGTTGAAGCCAAGATGCGCAAAGCCGCTGGTGTCATGCAGGAATCCATAGCTCAGCAACTGCCACGGCATGAAGCCATGGCCGACTGGCCACAACGCGAACCAGGCCTCGAACGCGGCGCCCAGCGTCAGTTGCAGAAGATAGACCGCGACGTTGGCAATCAGCAGATTGCGGGTGACGGGAAGAAGTCGGGGAAACATGGCAAACCTCGGAACAGTCGCCCCACATCATACGGGCAGCGCGTCAGCGTGCGCCGGGGCCCCACAGTGCCGCATCCAGCTCGTCCGCCTTCCGCGGGCGCTTCACGCGTCCGTTCTCCACCTTCACGCCCTCCGCGCGCAGGCGCTGGCTCTGCTCGCGGAAGGCCTTCGACCCCTGCGGGAACGCGATGCGTCCATCCGAGCGCAGCACGCGGTGCCAGGGCAACGCCGGATCGTCGTTCTGGCTGAGGATGCGCGCGGCCAGTCGCGCACGACCCGGCAGGCCGGCGCGATGCGCCACTTCGCCATAACCGGCGACCTGACCGTGCGGTATGGCACGGATCGCGGCCAGGATGCGATCTTCGGGAGACTTGGCGCTCATGCGGGATTAGCATAGCGGCATCGCATCGGTCACAGGGGAGCATCCCATGCAGAACTTCGAACAGGTCCGCGGCCACCTGAATTCTTCCGGCTACAAGGTGACCATGCACGATCCCTACGTCGCCTGCGTGGAACTCTCGCTGGGCAACGGCAAACGCCATCAGACGATCTACCTGTCCGAACTGGGCAACGACGACGAACGCGGCTACCTGCGCGTAAGCACCGTGATCGCACCGATGACCGGCATCGACGCCAAGCGCGCGTTGAAATTCAACTGGCAAAGCAGCGTGGGTTACCTGGCGATCGGCGAACTCGACGGCGTGCCCTATCTCCAGCTATGCGAAAACCGCCCCTACGAAAGCCTCAGTCCCGCCGAAGTGGACCGGCTGGTGCTGGAGATCGGCGGCCTGGGCGACAGCATGGAGCGGGCGCTGTCCGCGGAAGGGGATCTGTTGTGAGAGCCGGGACTAGGGACTAGGGACTAGGGACTAGGGACTAGGGACTAGGGACTAGGGA
>NZ_JAKZBW010000033.1:0-47123 GCF_022539275.1 Pseudoxanthomonas sp. LH2527
TCATGGGCAGGTGGCCGCCTGGAAGGATGCGCGATTGTGCAGGCATCGCTGTAGGAGCGACGTGAGTCGCGACCGCGAGCGGTGACGACCAGGGGAGCACGGGACGGCCGCGGTGTTTCCGCACAGGTTGGGTGCCATGGGCGCGTCCTTCGTGCGGTCGCGACTGACGTCGCTCCTACAGCAGCCCCGGGCGCTGTCAGCGCTCGGACAGCTCGGTTGCCGCTTCGGCCGGGCGGGGCGCGGTGACGACGATCTCGTCCTCGTCGAAGGCCTCGTCCACCATCGGTTCGTCCTCGGCCACGCCTTCGGTCTGCTGTTGTGCGTCCTGCGCGGTGTCGGCGGCCTGCTCGGCGGTCTCGGCGGCGGCGGCCGCCTGCGCGGTGGCCAGGAAGCTGGAGACCGCGGTGAACATCTGCATCCAGCGCGCGCCGGTCAGGCTGCGCAGCGGTTCGGAACGCCCGACCAGGAAGCCGCTGACCACGCCGGCGATGACGATCCGCGCCGGCGTCCAGCCTTCGCGCCACGATTGCTTGAGGATGGTCCAGTACAGCGAGGACTGCGCGCTGCGCAGTTCCACCCGCTTCTCGGCCCGGGCCACGTGCTGCTGCAACTGTTCGAAGCGCATCAGGGGCCTCCGTTGCCGGGTGGCGGCGACGCGGGCAGCGCCTCGTCGTCGTCGCTGTTGCCGTTCTCGTCGAACAGCCCCAGCCGCGACAGCTGCCGGCGCGTGGCGTGCATGCCGGTGTAGTCGAAATAGCGACCCACCCGCCACGCCGCGAACGCGGTCATGGCCAGGCTGATGAAGGCCGCCAGCGACAGCGACTGCAGCCACGAAAAGCCGAAACGCTGCATCAGCGCGATCAGCGCGCCGGTGATCAGCAGCCAGGCCGAGGCGCCGAACACGATCGCCACGCACGCCCACGCGAGCGCACGCCCGAACGCGCTGCGGGCCAGCGCGAAGTCGGCCGACACCAGCGCGCGCATCGCGCGGCCGGTGTCCCTGGCCGAGCCGTACGCAGCGCGCCCGGCTTCACCGACCTCCTTGAGGCTGTCGATGAAGTCGGGCGGCGGTGGCACGTCGTTGTCGCGGGGCGTGTCGCTCACGCGGCAGGCTTACTTGTCGCCGCCGCCGCTGCGCGCCAGCTTGGCGATGATCCAGCCGGCCGCGAAGGCCACGCCGAACGAGGCGATCGGGCGTTCGCGGATCAGGTCGGCGGCGCTGTCGATCAGGTCGCGGCCCTTGTCCATCAGTGCATCGACCTGCTCGCGCGCGGCACCGCCACCGGCTTCGGCCGCGGCCAGGCCCGACAGCGCGCCGTCGGCCAGTTCGGATTTCACGTGCGCCTTGCCCAGGCGCAGTTCGTCGCCGGCGGCGCTGGCGGCGCCCTTGATCGCTTCGCCGGCCGCGGCGGCGGCCGAGGCCAGGTGCGAACCGGCTTCGCCGAGGTTGGACTTCAGGGCATCGGTATTGGTGGGCATGCTCATGGGTGTCTCCTGCAGGCGGGGGATGGGGCCACTGTAATGCACGGCGGTGAACGCGCTGTTAGGTGGAGCAGGGAATGGGGAATGGGGAATGGGGGATGGGGAATGAGGCGATATCGTCGCCGGAAGTCCGGCGACTTTCGGCGGACGCAAGAATCCATTCCCTGTTCCCCATTCCCGCGTCATCTCCCTCACTGCATCAGCAGCCGCCCCGTGCCGCGTCCACGCAGGATCTGCACCACCAGCTGCGCCGGCTTGCGCTCGAAGCTGGCGCGGAAGCCCGGCAGGTCGCCGAATTCGCCGCTGCTGCTGCCCACGATGATGTCGCCGGGGCGCAGGCCGTTGTTCCAGGCGCGGCTGTCGCGCACCACGTTGTCGACCTGCACGCCGCCCTGTGCGCCACGGAGCATTCCGCGCAGCTGCTGCCGCGCGGACTCGTCCAGTTCCTTCAGCGTGGCGCCGCTCAGGCGCGGGTCGATCGTGGCGCCCTCGGCGTTGCGCACGCCTTCCTTCAGCGCCACGCTCAGCTGCAGCGGCTTGCCGTCGCGGCGCACGTCCAGCGCCACCCGCGTGCCCACCGGCTGCAGGCCCTCGAAGTTGTGCAGCGCCGCGCGGTTGTCGATGCGCTGGCCGTTGGCCGACAGCACCACGTCACCCGGCTGCAGGCCGGCAGTGGCCGCGGCCGAGCCCGGATACACGCGCGTCACCAGGGCGCCGCGCGGCAGCTCCAGGCCCAGGGCGCGCGCGGTGCGCTCGTCCAGGTCCTGCGATTCCACCCCGAACGTGCCCCGGCGCACCACGCCGTCGTTGGCGATCAGCTGGTCCATGATCCCGCGCGCCATGTTGATCGGGATGGCGAAGCCCAGGCCGATGTTGCCGGCCATGCTGCCGCGCGGGTTGAAGCTGGCGGTGTTGATGCCGACCAGCCGGCCCTGCAGGTCGACCAGCGCGCCGCCGGAGTTGCCGGGATTGATCGACGCGTCGGTCTGGATGAAGTTCTGGTAGCCGGCCACCGGAATGCCGCTGCGGCCCACCGCCGAGACGATGCCCGAGGTCACCGTCTGGCCCAGGCCGTAGGGGTTGCCCATCGCGACGACGAAGTCACCCACCTGCAGCTGGTCGCTGTTGGCCATCGGCACCGCGGTCAGGCCCTGGGTGGGAATGCGGATCAGCGCCACGTCGGTGTCCGGGTCCGAGCCGATGAACTCGGCTTCCACCTGGCGGCCATCGCTCAGCGTGACCGACACGCCGTCGGCGTTCTCCACCACGTGGTGGTTGGTCAGCACGTAGCCGCGCGTGGCATCGACGATCACCCCCGAGCCCAGCGCGCGCTCCACCCGCTCGCGCGGCATGTCGGGGATGCCCAGGATGCGGCGGAACACCGGGTCGTCGCCGAACGGCCCCAGCGGACTGGCCACCCGCACGGTCTGCCGGCTGTACACGCTGACCACCGCCGGGGTGACCCGCTTGAGCATCGGTGCCAGCGACGGCAGCGCCTGCCCGTCCACCGTGGTCGGCAGGGCGGCGGCCATCGGCACGGCGGCGGCGCTGGGCGCGGCCTGGGCCGGTTGCTGGAACAGCTCGTTGAGGCCGGTGGCGGCAAAGCCGCCGAACGCGGCGGCGGCGGTCAGGGCGATCAGGGTGGGGAGCGGGCGCAGCGCTTTCTTCATGGTCGGTCGTCAGCTCGTGGCGTCGAAGGGAACGGGGGCCGGCGGCCTTCCCGCGAACCTGAATGAGTCTGCTGACCGACCCCTAAACCTGCAATGAAGTTCACTGCCCGCGGGTGTGCGACGCCGCCCGCCGCGGGATGACGGACGGTGGGGTGCACGCCATGCAATTGTCATGTCAATCCGGTTGACAGGGGGGACCCCCGGGCGTAGTTTGGCGACTTCGTGCTGACACAAGATGTTGCGGTCCAGCACGGGGCGGACCCAAGCACTGGTGTTTTTGTCGACAACGCCTACGGGCTTTGCGCTTGGGAAATCGGGCGCCTTTGGGGATTGGCGCATGAGGGCGAGGGAAGCAGTGGGCACCACGGCAACGGCAGGTCCCACTTCCACAATCCGGCCACCGGTGCGGCGCAGCGAGTGCGGCCGCCCGGCGTGCCGTCCCCGTCGTCCGGGACCGCGATGAAACACCGGGAGGGGCGCTGGCCCGTCCGCCACCACAGTCATTAGAAGTTCCAGTCGTTTTCAGGAGAACAACACAACCATGAGTACGGTGCGCCTCGAGGCGATCAAGACGGAACAGCCCACCCTGGTCCCCATGCAACCGGCGTCCCAGGACATCTGGGACAAGAAGTACCGGCTGAAGACCAAGCAGGGCGAGGCCCTCGACGCCGACATCGACGGTACCTACCAGCGCGTGGCCCGTGCCCTGGCCGACGCCGAAGCCACCCCCGAGAAGCGCGCTTACTGGTACGAGCGCTTCGTGTGGGCGCTGCGCCGCGGCGCCATCCCGGCCGGCCGCATCACCTCCAACGCCGGCGCCCAGCAGCACAAGCCGGCCACCAGCACCATCAACTGCACCGTCTCCGGCACCATCGAGGACTCGATGGACGGCATCCTGGACAAGGTCCACGAAGCCGGCCTGACCCTCAAGGCCGGCTGCGGCATCGGCTATGAATTCAGCACCCTGCGCCCGAAGGGCGCCTTCGTCGCCGGCGCCGGCGCGTACACCTCCGGCCCGATGTCCTTCATGGATATCTACGACAAGATGTGCTTCACCGTGTCCTCCGCCGGCGGCCGCCGCGGCGCGCAGATGGGCACGTTCGAAATCTCCCACCCGGACGTCAAGGACTTCATCCGCGCCAAGCGCGAAGACGGCCGCCTGCGCCAGTTCAACCTGTCGCTGCTGATCACCGACGGCTTCATGGAAGCGGTCGACACCGACGCCGACTGGCCGCTGGTGTTCCCGGTGAACATCAAGGAAAAGGGCGACATCGACATCGAGGACGCCGCCCAGGTGGTCTGGCGCGAGTGGCCCACCCACAAGAACTACATCGTCCGCGACGACGGCCTGGTGGCCTGCAAGATCTACGGCCACATCCGTGCCCGTCATCTGTGGGACATGATCATGGTCTCGACGTACGACTACGCCGAGCCGGGCTTCATCCTGATCGACCGCGTCAACGAGATGAACAACAACTGGTGGTGCGAGACCATCCGCGCCACCAACCCCTGCGGCGAGCAGCCGCTGCCGCCGTACGGCGCCTGCCTGCTGGGCTCGGTCAACCTGACCACCTTCGTGCGCGACCCGTTCACCGACCAGGCCCGCTTCGACTGGGAGGAATACAAGGAAGTCGTGCGCGTGTTCACCCGCATGCTCGACAACGTGGTCGAAGTAAACGGCCTGCCGCTGGAACAGCAGCGCCAAGAGATCCTGCGCAAGCGCCGCCACGGCATGGGCTTCCTGGGCCTGGGCAGCACCCTGACCATGCTCAAGCACAAGTACGGCAGCGCCGAATCCTGCGAGTTCACCGAAGCCATCGCCCGCGAAATGGCCGTGGCCGGCTGGGAAATGGGCCTGGCCCTGGCGAAGGAAAAGGGCCCCGCCCCGATCATGGAAGAGCGCTTCGCCGTCACCGCCGCCATGCTGCGCCAGCGCCCGGAAATGGCGACCGACGGCTGGAAGGTCGGCCAGGAGATCCCCGGCAAGGTGCTGCACGCCAAGTACAGCCGCTACATGCAGCGCGTGGCCACGGTGGCCCCGGAGCTGGTGGACGAACTGGCCGAAGTCGGCAGCCGCTTCACCCACCACAGCTCTATCGCCCCCACCGGCACCATCAGCCTGTCGCTGGCCAACAACGCCTCCAACGGCATCGAGCCCTCGTTCGCGCACCACTACAGCCGCAACGTGATCCGCGAAGGCAAGAAGTCCAAGGAAAAGGTCGACGTCTATTCCTACGAGCTGCTGGCCTACCGCGAACTGGTCAACGGCAAGGCCATGCCGTTCTCCGATGATGCGGACGCCAAGCTGCCGGACTACTTCATCGCCGCCGACGACATCTCCCCCAAGGAACACGTCGACGTCCAGGCCGCCGCGCAGAAGTGGGTGGACAGCTCCATCTCCAAGACCGCCAACGTGCCCACGGACTACCCGTACGAGCAGTTCAAGGACATCTACCGCTACGCCCACCAGCAGGGCCTGAAGGGCTGCACCACGTTCCGCTTCAACCCCGCCGCCTTCCAGGGCGTGCTGGTGAAGGAAGCCGACCTGGAGAACACCACCTACCGTTTCGAGCTGGAAGACGGCAGCACCATCGAAGTGAAGGGCAACGAGCAGATCGAATACGACGGCGAAATGCACACCGCCGCCAACCTGTTCGACGCATTGAAGGAAGGGTATTACGGCAAGTTCTGAGGCAACCCCCCGTCCTTGCCCGCGTTACCCCTCTCCCCTCGCGGGAGAGGGTGCCGCGAAGGGGCGGGAGAGGGGGAGCGAGCGCAGCGAGTGGCTCTTGCTCTCAGCGCAAACAGCGCCCCCATCCCACCCTTCCCCCGCATGCGGGGGAAGGGGCTGCTCCAGAAAGTTGAACCACCGATTCACCGGCTTCACCGTTCCACCCCGCGCTATCGGGTATAGCATCGGCAGCGTCAACCCACTCGCCCACTAGGAGGGCAACATGAGCAACGGTAATGGTGTCACGGCGACGCTCTCCGGCGCCGCCGAGAGCGTGAAAGAAACAGTCACCGGCATCGGCGAAGCGGTGGCCTCCACCGCCAGCGAGACGGTCGCCAAGGCCAAGAAGGCGGCCAAGAAGGCGCGCAAGACGGTCAGTGCCGACATCGCCAAGGCGAAGAAGGCCGTGGCCAAGCGCACCGACAAGGCCACCAAGGCGGTGAAGAAGACCGTCGCCAAGGCCAAGAAGAAGCTGGCCGCCGCCAGCAGCGCCGCCAAGGCCGAAGCCGCCAGCCTGCAGAAGAAGGTGACCGGCAAGAAGACGGCCAAGAAGGCGACCAAGAAGTCGGCCACCAAGAAAGCCGCCACCAAGAAGACCGCCGCCAAGAAGGCGGTGAAGAAGGTCGCCCGCAAGGCCGCCGCCAAGAAGGCGCCGGTCAAGAAGGCCGCCAAGAAGGCAGTGAAGAAGGTCGCCCGCAAGGCGCCCGTGAAGAAAGCGGCGAAGAAAGCCGCGCCGAAGAAGGCGGCCAAGAAAGCCGTCCGCAAGGCAGCCCCGAAGAAAGCGGCGAAAAAAGCCGCCCGTAAGTAAGACCTGATGCTTCACCCCTCCTCCCCCGGGTCCGGGGGAGGGTTGGGGCGGAAGCCGGCCCGGAAGGCCAGGCGCCGCCCATTCACGACACCACACCGAATACGAACAGGATTCCACCGTCATGGCCGTCAAGATCGACAAGAAAATCAAGGGCTACAGCGTGCTCACCCCCGAGGACAAGGCGCGCGAAGCCGCAGCCGCGATCCCGGTGGCGTCGGTGCCGCGCGAGACGGTGGAAAAGGAAGTGCCGCAGGACAACATCATCCAGATGCACGAGCGCATCGAGCGCCCGGAAGTCCTGATCGGCAGTACGTACAAGATCAAGTCGCCGCTGGTGGAACACGCCATGTACGTGACCATCAATGACATCGTGTTGAACGCGGGCACGGAGCACGAGCTGCGCCGTCCGTTCGAGATCTTCGTCAACAGCAAGTCCATGGAGCATTTCCAGTGGATCGTGGCGCTGACGCGCATCATGTCGGCGGTGTTCCGCAAGGGCGGCGACGTGACGTTCCTGGTGGACGAGATGAAGGCCGTGTTCGATCCGCGCGGGGGTTACTTCAAGGCCGGTGGCGTGTACATGCCGTCGCTGGTGGCCGAGCTGGGCGCCATCGTGGAAGAGCACATGAAGTCGATCGGCCTGATCCACGACCCGGAAATGAGCGCCCACCAGCGCGCCATCCTGGCCGAGAAGCGCAAGCAGTACGAAGACCGCGCAAAAAAAAACTCTGACGTAAGCGTGGCCCCCGCCGCCGCGCCCGTTGCACCGGCCGCGCCCGCGCAGGGCGCCGCCGAGGACATCGCCGTGACCGGCGATGGCGCCAGCTTCCCGCCCTCCGCCACGCTCTGCCACAAGTGCAACACCAAGGCGCTCGTCATCATGGACGGGTGCGCGACGTGCTTGAACTGTGGTTATTCGAAGTGCGGGTGAGAAATTTGGATCTCTTCACGCAGATCACCTACGTCATTGGCCGCCTGATGCCCGATGGCGTGCAGATGCTTGGAACTGGGTTCTTGTTTCGAGCTGATGGCTACATTGCTACCACGCAGCACGTTGTGGGCGTTGATCCAGCCAATCTGGTTATTCTCATGCCACACATAAAAAGCATGAATGAGTATCAAGATTTGTCGGATACGAGATGCACTCCGGTCAATGTTTCGGTTGTCGAATTGGATCCAATCCGCGACCTTGCAGTTTTGAAGGCAGATCTCGGGTTCAGTGGAACATTGCCGCCCCTCACGTCATTTGACAAAGTGGATGTTGGCGCGGAGGTTGGAATCTTCGGCTATCCCCATTGCACAGAAGGCAGGAGGGCTCTTACTTTTCAAAAGGCAGAGCTCGGTGCCAAGGTAAAAATCACTGAAAAGAACGTCACTACGAAGCATGCTGTTATTAATGTCCAGGCACGTCCTGGGCAGTCGGGGTCGTTGGTTTTTGACCCCGCCAGCGGAGGGGTTGTAGGGGTCTTGATTGGTGCATGGGCTCCCGGCCGAGATGGTATATCGCTTGGAGGCATCAATCCGAGAGAGTTGCATCAGACAACTCATTGCGTTCCTGCCGAGTACTTGAGGGAGATGTTGTGATTGTTCTACCTGCAGGAGATCTCGAGGATTGGCTCGGCTCCCTGAAGCCCTTTCAGCGCGCGCACTTGAAATCCTTCTTACTTAACTCTGATGAGGAAGCTGCGGCGCAGGAGTGGCTGAGTGCCACGGGGTGTAGTCAGATTGTCCCATTCGGCGGGATATCTGATCCAAAGCCTTTCTGGGATCGTTTTAAAGCAGAGTTTCGCAAATTCATCTGTGATGAAACTGCTTACTCGGATGTAAAGAGCTCATTTGCCAAAGAAGCGCCCATCTCCAAAGCTGTCATCATCTCGGCGGTTTCCGGAGCAATCGGAGCGACGATCGGTTATGCGGCGACTTTGTTGGCGCCCGCTGTCGCATTGCTCCTATATGCAGTGGCAAAAATGGGTGTACAGGCATACTGTGCTGTCGGATAGCGCGTAGGATGGGTTGAGCGAAGCGATACCCATCGATCGGGACGACAAGGCAAAGGGATGCCATGGAACGTCAGGAGCCCAAGTTCGACAAGGACACGCAGGACGTGGAGCTCCGTCCGCTCAACTATCGCGGCCCATCACTGCCACCTCACTCTCGTGACAACGACGGCTTCGCCTGGAAGATCGGCGTGGCCGTCGGCATCGGCGTACTCGCCGCACTGCTGATCTTCAACGCCTACGAGCGTTACCAAGCCCGACGTGACGCTGAGCAGGTGCTGCAGGTCCTCAAGCAGGAAACCGCCAAGCTGGAGCGTCAGGCGCAGGCCGCCCTCCGCACAATCGCTATTCCTCCGCCCGGTCCCGCCGCCGTCATCCATCCCGTTCCACCCGGCTACCGCTGCGCCGGCGGCGCGCTGCTGTATCGCGATGGCAATAGCTGGACCCAGATCACGGCGCGGTCCAACCACATCTATTGCCCGCTCGATGGGAAGTCAGTGGGCGACTGTTACCCCGTGACTCCGCGATCAGTTGGCTGCGCGCGCTGATCTTTCAAAGGACAACCACAAGCAATGGAGACTCAATGAGCAGCAAGAAGGGCATGGAAGCGGCAGACAGGATCATCAGCCAGATCTTTGCGGGTGCGCTCCGTTCGGCCAAAGTGTTCGATCGCGCGACGGGGGGTTGCAGGTTGAGTGATGCCAGTGAGCACTTCCTGACGGGGGGCATCTTCGAGGCGTTGTCCAAGTGCAAGGGAGCTACCCATCTGGAGGTTCCGGTAGCCGCGTGCCGAGAAGAGGCGGGGGCCATCCGGTGCGGAAAGCCGAGCAAGCGAGACCGGATGCAAGGTCGATATGACCTGGTTCATTACTGGGCTAACGAACGTCCAAGGGTCGCGATCGAAGTGAAGAACGGCGTGAGGGTCATGAACACCGCACTGTTCAGAGGCGATTTCGAGCGGCTAACGCGGACGCTGACAGCGAGCACGGACTCTTCGTACCAGTTCTGCGCATTTGTCTTCTTTGCGACGGCCGACTACAAACAGAAATCCTTGCTCTCCGCAGAGAAGAAGTTGGCAAAGGAGAAGCTTGAAGTACTTACGTCGCGTATTAACGATCTTGCATCTGAGTTCGTGCAAAGCAGGAGCAGGCCACTGCTGAGGCGTACTTACACAAGCAAGACCTTCTATTCCCAGTTTCCTGACGAAGGGGCATGGAAGATCGGTATGGTGCTGTTCGCGGATGCCCGCGCGGCGCCATCATTCCCGAAGAAGTTGATCGAAGGTTGAGTCATTAGTCGATAGGAGTACTGGATGTTGATCTCGGCCTCTCTTTTCTTCTTCGCGCTGGCATCCACGTCCAGCGATTTCGCCGAACGCGAGGACCAACTCAGCCCAAAGAAGTGCGCTACGACGCTCAAGCGAGCGGAGAACTTCGTCAAGTACTGGCCTCCTGGCTCAAGCGATGCCTACATCATGTACAACCCCGACAAGATGGGGTTCCGGGCGTATGACTTGCTGGGCGATCTCCACTTCAGGGGATGCGAGAAGGCAGCGCTTAGCCCGAACAAGGTTGAAGCCGCGCGGTGGTACCAGAGCGCTGCCGTCAAGCATCTGCCCGAATCCCAGTGGAAGCTGGGCAAGATGTTCTATGAGGGGGATGGGGTAGCCCAGGACAAGGAAGCCGGTCTGGCCTGGCTTACCTCCGCTGCCATGGAGGGCAGTGCGGAGGCCGCCGTTTTCCTGCAGCGCGCCGGAGAGAAGGTGCCGACCGCCGTCACGCCGAACTCCTATTCCGTCGCTATGGAGCACGCCAAGAACGAACTCGCGCGAGGGCAGGCTGCGGATCGCGATCGCATGGTCAGGGACCTGGCGCGTTTCCTCGTGGATACCGCTACGGTCTATGCCGTAGCGAAGGCGGCGCAGCCCGTCGTGGTGTCGCCCAGCAAGACGACCATCCCTGCTGCTCCCGCCGCGCCAACTATCCGCGCCGTCGGCACGCAACCCCTGACCATGACCAAGCCGGTGTACTGCAGCCATTTCGTGTCCGGATCGTCCGTCGGCGACACCGTGTACGTAAGTGTTAGCGGGTTCTGCAATTAATCGACAGGTGGGGGTCGGCCTGCGACCGCAACATAGATGGCCCAGTGGCACAGAGTGCCGGTGATCGGCATGATCTGTCGCGGCATTTGTACATCACTTTTCCGGAGACCGCGTTGAAGTCCATTGGCACCCATCTCTTCGTAGTCAGCGCGGGCAAGCAAGCAGCACCCAAACCTCGGTTCGAGCGCGTCCTCGCGCGTGATCTCGGCTTGCAGGAAACTTGGTTCCGCGACGCCATCTTCGATAATCCGGAGCTGGTCATAGCGCCCTGTCGCGAAGCCGGGCGCGTCACGGCGGACGAGACGTGGCTTCCTTGGCGCATCGAGAGCAACTTCGGCTCCGGACCGATCGATGTGTTGCTGGTGTCCTCGTACGGCCGCATCGGCATCGTGGAAACCAAGCTGTCTTACAACCCCCAGAAGCGCCGCGAGGTCGTGGCGCAGGTGCTTGACTACGCCCTCTCGCTGCAGGACACCGACCGCGAAGACTTGCCGGAGCTCCCCGCTTCCCCACACGCGCCGGACGAGTCTGATCTGGTCGACGCGTTGCAGTCGGGCAAGTTCCTGCTGGTCGTCGCTGGCGACGCCTTGGACCCCCGCGCGCTGCGGCTTTCACAAGCGCTGTTGGCGCGCCACCTGACCAATGAGTGGGACCTCGCCATGATCGACCTGAATGTCTACAGGGAGATCGGCGCCGATACGCTTCTGGTAGTGCCGGAACTTCTGGGTACGGTGCAGGCGGACGTCCGCCAAGTGGTCCGCGTCAAGGTGGAGGGCGAGAATCCCAAGGCAAAAGTGGTGGTCGAACACCTGTCTGAAAGCGACAGCCCGGCAGTGCAATCACGCGGCAGCCTGCTGGTTTCCATCGATGCCTTCCTTGAGGAGGCCGGTCGCGCCGCGCCGCACATCCTGCCGGAGATTGAGCGGATCGTCCGGGCCTTCGAAGCAGTTCGATCCGCCGCCCCTGGCCGGATTCGGCTGGAGCTGAAAGTCGGCTCGATGAATCTGTACCGCGTGGGTCGGGAAGGCGGACAGCAGCGCTTTCTGACTATCAAGACGGATGGGCGCATGTTCGTGCTCTTCAGCTACCTGCGGGGTGCCGGGCATGACGAGGTCGCGGATCGCTTGCTTGCCTTAAGCACGCCGTTCACCGTTGCACCCAATCAGCGTCGCGCGTACACGGTGGTCAAAGCGGCGAACGTCGAAGCCTTGGTGGGTTTTGCGTCCCAGGCGGCCGGATTGATGACGCAGTCAGCGTAGCGGAGCCTAAGTGCATCGAAGCCAGCGTAGTCCGGGTAGCGCAGCGCACTCGTTGCGCTTTGCACGGACAGGCCTCATTCCCGGGTGCGGCCTTCGATCTTGCCGTGGCTACGTGCTTCATGCCGAAGCGAGTAGAGCGCGCTCAAGCCCGGCGGTAGACGTATCCGCGAACGCCGACCGTTGGCTCATGGCCGTCCTGCGTGGCAAGACAGGACGGCGTGGTGCATCTGTCTCACGGCGCGAGAACTAAACGCGGCAGGATTGTGCCTTTACAACAGGCAGGAGGCTGATAAATGTTGAACGCAGAGACGATGGGCCTGGTGGACGATCTCTTCGGGGTCCAAGGAATTAGCGCATTAGTGGGCCTACTTGTCGTCGTCCTTGTTGGGCTGTCGAAAGGGTGGCATGTGCTCGTTTCAGAGCGAGCAAAGAGGAGAGAGGCATTCCTGCAGATGTGGGATCCCGTTCGTGCCGCGCACGATGGATTCTGGCTGGAGGGCATTATTCGATATGGTTATGGGGTCAATCTTTGTGCGCCTCTCATTCGCGCCTTTCTGGCGACCGACCATACGTCTTCGCTTCTTTATCGGATGGTTATCTCATACCGAAGATTCGCTTTCAAAGAAGGATCTCTGGTGTGGACGCGGCAGCACAGGAATCACGATGTGGGCTTGGCGCTGGAGTTTCTTTTCGGCGTCTTGGCGTACTGCTTATTCATGGTCTTTGGCCTGAAGTTGGTGTTGGGTAGCGTTGGCATACAAACCGTAGTCGTGGGGCTCGTTCTCAGCGGTATGGGCATCGCATGTCTGGTGCACGTCATGCTTCTGGTCTTTGCCGCTGGAGACTACGCATACGTGGTGAAGCACGCCCCCAATGCCTGCAGCAGCGCCGTGCTGGCGCGGGAGCGAGCAAAGGAGCGCGCGAAACAGCGTAGTGATCGCGCTAAGGCACTAATGGCGGCTGCTAAGCGACTTGTCAGGAAATGGTGGGCTGCGCGGTTCACCCATCAATTAACTGCGAAGCCTCCTCGAGACAAGTAGGGCGGACTCAAGCCGCCCTTTGAGAATAGCGGTCAGAGTACATTTCTCAAGTCGTTGCTAGGGCGACTACTGCACGCCATAGCAAGCAGGATGGCTTGAGCGAGGCGATACCCATCAACCCGGACGTTGATCCAAACAAACCAATGTCGTCACGACCGTCCGCAACCTCAAGCGCATCCGCCTGCAGCTCTACGAGTCGCTGCTGGCCGAAGCGTTGGCGATGAAGTCCATTGCCACCCCGCCTCGCCATGACTGAAACCCCCAACCCCTACGACGCCCCACACGCCGTGCTGGTCGAGACGGAGCGCACCCCCATGCGCATGCCGCCGCCGATGATGGCGGCGCTGGCGATCTACCTGGTCATCTATCCGCTCGAAGTCGTCCCGCTGATCGGTACGCCCATGTCGAGGTTCGAGCTGTTCGTGCCCAGCATGGCGGCAATGGGCGTCTACACCCTGGTGATGACGTTCGCCCTGTGGCGGCGCTGGCAGTGGGCCAGGCTATGGCTGGTCCTGACCACAGCGGTCACGGCCTTCTTCCTGATCCGCATGCTCTGGCGTGGCCTCTCGCCGGAGCAGTGGCATGCCTGCCTCGCTGCGGTACTGCGCATCGCAGTGACGGTTCTGCTGTTGCTGCCTGCCAGCCGTCGGTGGTTTGCGGCCAAGGCCGGTTAGCCAGGCACCTAGACACGTAGCCCGGGTAAGCGCAGCGCACCCGGGACGACGTGTACGGATACGTTCCGAGCCCCCGGGTGCGGCCTTCGGCCTTGCCCGGGCTACTGGATCAACGACTCGTGCGCCACCACGATGCGCCACCCTTCCGGCAGCTTCCGCCAGACCGACGTGGCGATCACCCGCACGTTGCCCTGCTTGCCATCGGGCATCGTGCTGGCCACCTCCATCGACTGCAGCGTGCTGACCACATCCGGCGCGATCACGGTGATCTCCGGCGCCGAACGGTAGCGGTAGACGGCATCGGACGTACCGCCGGCCCACCATTCGTCCTGCTGGTCCCGCACCGTCTGCCACCCGCGCAGCGTCTGGTCGTCGAACTGCACGACCAGCGCATCGCCGCGCGCATACAGCGCCATGAACCGGTCCGTATCGTGCGCATTGGCCGCCGCCATCATCTCGTCGAGCAGCGGCATCACTTGCGCCTGCACCGACGGCGGCGCGTCGTCGGCATGGGCGTGGGCCGGCGCGAGCAGGGCCACCATCAACAGCAGTACGTGCAGCGCGTGCTTCATCGGGCCTCTCCGCAGAGCATCTGAATGTCGCAGCCCACCGTCGCACCGATGCACGGCGCCCCGACGAGCCAGCCTTCCCCTGGGGCGCATCGTACACCGCAGGCCGGGCCGCCCCGCAGCGCCCGCGCGAGCCCTGCGTATCCCCACACGGTGGGCCAAAGCCCACCCTACGGTGCTACGACGCTGCGGCATCCGTTTGCCCGTAACCCGCCGACCGCGCCGCGACCTGCTGCCTTCGCAACTGCACGAAGAAGTAGCCGATCGTCAGCAGACCGATCGCCGACGGCGCGATCTGCGACCACGGCTGTCCCGCCCGAATCACGTTGCCCACCAGCGCCGAGAGCAGGGCGAATAACGAGGCGACCAGCTTGTAGACGTGGTCATAGCGCCAGAGCGTGGCGAACCAGCGGAGAGGAAACAGCCACCGCACCGCGTCGTAGGCCAACAGCAGGAAGAGGGTGCCGAGCGACGCATACGCCACGATGTCCGGCCGCCCCGGCGCCGCAACCAGCGTCGGCGTGAGCATCAGCGCCAGGGCCAGCGCCGCCAGTGTCCACGCCGCATCGATGCCCGACGGCCCGCGTTCGCGCGTATGGATGGACCGCCAGCCGCTGACCAGTTGATACGGCACCAGCACCGTCAGCACCGCGAACACCGGGATGAAGCGGAACCACAGCGTGCCGACCGCCGCCGACAGCGACACCACCAGTGCAAGCAAGCAGAACACCTTGCCCAACCGCCGGTGCGCGGCGGTGCCCTTGCGGCGCGCGAGCATCGCGAAGCCGATCAGCAGGGCGAGGGTGCCGGCGCCGACATGGACGGCGATGTTCGCAAGATGCGCGGAGGTCATGCAGGTCCCGGGTCCGATGCCCGGCACGCGGGCGGTGCGGCAGTATCGGGGCGCCACGGCATCGCGCACAGGCCGCCCGGACGAAGCGCGGCTGGCGACGACGAAGCGACGGAAGGGTGGTGCGAATGCGTGCACGCGTGCAGCACATGGGGCGGGCCTCACACCCACCGCCGCACGCCATTCGCGCACCCTGGGCGCTGGGCCAAGGCCCACCCTACGTGAGATGACATTCCGAGCCCCATCACTCTCACATTAAGCGCCACCGACGAAGCTCCGTGCCCCATCGACGGTGCCCAGAGCCTCTCGCGCTGTGCATGAATTCCTACGCGCGAGGCACCCTCAACCCATCGATCGCTTTCCGGAAGCCATCGATCACTTTTCCGAAGCCATCGCTGGCACATTGCAAGCCATCGCGCTCACATTGAAAGCCATCGATCGCTTTCAAAGACCCATCGATGGCATTCCGACGGCCATGCCATCGCTTCCCGAGAGCCATCGATGGCACTTTTCGCCTCGCACCTCACATTCCGAAAGCCATCGATCGCTTTCCGTGCCCGACCCTTGGCATTCCGTGCTCGATCCGCCCCATCGCGGCCCTGTATTTGTGAGAGGTAAAGCGCGCGCAGGCAGGCTAGGCTGCGGTCGTCGGCGTCAAGCGCCGACGTTCTTTCACGATGATCAATGGAGTGACCATGCCCCAGAACCGTATTTCCCTGCGCCTGACCAACGACGACGTCACCGACATCGAAGGCGCCATCACCACCATGGAACAGCGCCTCACCGGTTTGATCGGCTTGAGCCCCGACGAGCGCCGCGAGCTGACCAAGATGGGCGACAAGTCCGAAGCCTTCTGCCGCGCCGCTGTCACCACCTTGGCCAACCACCAGGACGTCTTGCCGCGCGGCTTCAGTCTGGAGGAGTACCAAGCCGACCTCGCCGCCCTCGACATACTGCGCCCGTTGCTTAACCGCCTGCAGCGCCTGTACGACCGCATGGTCGACACCGAAATGGCGCTCGGCAGCGACCTGATGGTCGCCTCACTGGAAGGCTACGCCCACCTCAAGGTCGCCGGCCGCGGCGATGGGCTGGACACCCTGAAGGAGGCCCTGGGTGCCCGGTTCAACCGTAAGCGGCGGCAGGAGCCTGAGCCGGCGGTGTGAGTGCGGCACTATGCAAGAAAGGCGAGCTTCGGCTCGCCCTTCTTGTGAAGTCGCCATCAGACGTAGCCCGGGGAAGCGCAGCGCACCCGGGAGCGCGCTACACGGAGCCTTCCGATGCCGGCCCAGGCCGCCGGCCTGGCCGGACAGTACGGCGCCGATAGAGCTATCCGCCGTCGAAGCGCATCGAAACCAAGCAAGGAGCAGGCGCATGGTCAATGGACATCGTGGTGCAGCCCGCCGTCTGCGAGCGGGTACGGCGCTCGGCTTGTGTGCCGGCATGGTGGCGTGTGCTTCCCATCAATCCGCCCAAACGCCAACGCCGGATTTCAACGGTGCCTGGTCAGCCCCGTGGTGCGACCGGGAGTATCCCAGCGACCCATGTGGCACCTTCGCCCTGCACCTGACTCAGCGTGGCGAGCGAATCTGTGGCCAACACTTCGCTGCAACGCCAAGACTGTCCAAGCTTGAGGAAGGGGAGCCCGGCTCGGTGCTCGGCACCGCCGTTGGCAACACGGCCGTCCTGTTGATCGACAACGCGCGAACCGGAGAAAAGAATGTCGCTGTCGTGACCCTTACGCCCAAGGGTCTGCAATGGCGCGTGATCGGCACAGCGGTACGAGGCGCGTGGCCTGGGGACAGCATCATCGGCGGGAGGCGGATGTTGAGCGAAGACACATCAGAGCGTGCACGGTTGGCGTTGCGTGACTTAGAGGAGCTTCCCTGCCGCTGGCCGGATGAGATCCCGTCCGACTAGCCACGCGTCAAGGCACGGCGCAGCCAAGGTGTCGTGCCAGAATCAATACCAACCCCGTACCGCAGATCACTGTGGCGCTTATTCACCTCTGGCAGACTGCCGCCTGTCAGGAAAAGGTCAGGAGGACCCCATGGCAATCCCAAGATTCACAATTGGCGTGTGCGCAAGCTTTTTAATCTTCTCGTGCGCTGGCTTGGTTGCTTGCACGTCCAGCCCACCCGCGCAAACTGCCAAAGTCGATTTCAACGGCAAGTGGTCAGTGCAGTGGTGCGACAAGACCGATCCGGATGCGGACTGTGGCGGGTTCGACGTCGATCTTACCCAGGTAGGCGACAAGATCAGCGGCGAATCCTTCGGCGCGAGAGCGCGGCTTGCCCAGATCGACGAAGGCGGGGTTGTACACGGCATCGCCATCGGAAGTACGGCCATCCTTACCATAGAAAGCCTGCGTAGCGGCGGCATCTATCTCGTCGAGGCAACCATCGATGGGCGCTGCATGCATTGGAAGATGCGGGATACGATTCGTAGAAGCGAACGGGACATCGACATCATTGCAGGAGAAGATGTACTGACAAAGGCGAGTAATGCTTCGTCGAGCAGTGAAGCAAAGCAGAAGATTGACTGCCGCGGCATGCCGATAAGAACACCGGATTGATGCATGGATGACGACCATAAAGCCACATTGCTGAGGTAACCGACATGGATTACAGGGAACTTGGCCGGGCGGAGTACGATCGCAAACTTCGCATGGTAATAGTTGAGTCCGAGAGCCTGCATGCGCACGCACAAGACATTGGTGACAACCGCGCGACGATAGGTTGGGGTTATACCCTCAACCGAGACAACAACGTTGCGATCTGGCGAGAGAGTGGTATCGAGCTGACCCAGCAGCAGTGGCAAACATTGGCTGCTGTCGATGCCGCTTCCGCCGACGACAGGACCAGAGTTGGTCTGACATTTTCGCGACAACTGAATGCGGCCGAGTCCGACCAATTGCTGAGGGCTTCCATGGCGGAATACGAGGGACCGGCCAACCGTCTGCAGATGCCACTTTCCGATGAGCGGATCGCCCTCGTTTCGCTTGCCTACAATCGCGGCGTGGGAATGCTGAATGGCATCCCTCGAAGTGGTGTTCCAGAGCACGCGATCATGGACGCGGTTCGCGACGGCGATCGCGCAGAGGCGTGGTTCCAGATGCGCTACAACTGCTGGGGAAGCAACAACGAGGCAGAAGCTGGCCTAAGAAAGCGTCGGTTTGCCGAAGCGCAAGTGTTTGGCTTGTATGACGATCCCAACAACGTCACACCTGACGAAGCGCGCAACGTCTACCGTATGTATCAGCTCCATCGCGACGAGATCGCCCGGGTGGAGCGTGGTTTCGGGGTCACCGTTGAGGGTGAAGCCGCCCCGCGAAATCGTATCGCGCAGGCCAACCGCGATTATCCCGGGCTTGTCGATCAGTACGGAAACGTACCAAACATAGCGGATGCGCTGGGGCCGGCCCGTACTGTGCTCTTGCGAGAGCTTCGACAGGAACATCCGGATCTGGCTGATAGATTGACTGATGCCGATTTCAACGCCGGGCAGCTTTACCTCGATCCCGGCAGAGATTTGCGCGACCGTGGTGAAGTCGACCGCCAGTATCCGATAGATACCAACAATGATCGCGTCAACAACCGCAACGTCGCGTTGAGGCGTGAGCAGCACAGCACCACTACATCAGATGTTGACCAGAACCACGGTGCAACTATCGATTCGCAGCGGATGTCGCGCGGGCGGAATCCACAGGAGATCGCAAGCAACGACCTGCTGATCGGCGAAGGCGGCAACGATACCCTGCGGTCCCATCGTGGCGATGACATCCTGATGGGCGGGCAGGGCCGGGACCGGATGGAAGGCGGTGAGGGCCGCGATACCTATGTGATCGATGCGGGCGACACCGTGAGGGACAGCGACGGGGTGGGCGAGCTGCGCTGGGGCGGGCAGCCGCTGACAGGCGGCGCGCGCGCAGCGAACGATCCTGCCAACACCTACCGCAGCGAAGATGGGCGCTTCACCTACGCGCTGGAGAACAACAACCTCTCGGTGACGGACACGTTGGCCCGGGATCAGATGGGACGCGAGCCGGCGGTGATCGAAAACTTCCAGAACGGCCAGTTGGGGATCACCCTGAGCGAAGCAGGCGGCGTCGCACGACCGCAGGCAGCGCCGCCAAGCGCGGAAGAACAGGAGCGCGTGAGGGCAAGTGAGGAGGATCGCGGGACCGGCAACACGGCGCCAAGCATTCCAGCCCCTGCTCTGGACACCGATGATCGCCAAACCAGCCGTGAGCCTGCACGCGGACCCTTCGACGACCCGTACGCCAACAGCGTTTATGCCGCCCTGCTGGCGGGCGACAGCAATGAGCTTGACCGCATCGCCGGCGCGTTCTCCCGGTCTCCCGAGGGGCAGCGCATGGCGGAGCTGGGCGAACAGATGCTGATCCAGCAGCAGCGTGAGGCGCAAACGCCGTTGCAGGATCAACAGGTGCAGGCGCGTGAGGGGCCGGCCATGCGCATGTGATGCGCCCGACGTAATCGCCGCAGTAAGCAGATCGATATGGGGTTCGCGTAGCCCGGGTCCGCGCAGCGAACCCGGGGTGGCCTGTCACGGAAGGTGTGCGAGTCCCGGGTGCGGCCGTCGGCCGTACCCGGGCTACGTGAAACGTCTCCGGTGCACGGGCGATAAACTACGGCCCCGATACTTCTGATCCCCACAAGGAACACCCTCATGGCATTCACCACCACCGCGTCCGGCCTGCAGTACGAAGACACCTTCGTCGGCAGCGGCGTCGAGGCCAAGCCCGGCAGCAACGTCACCGTGCATTACACCGGCTGGCTGTACGAGAACGGCGCGCAGGGCGCCAAGTTCGATTCCAGCAAGGACCGCGACGAACCCTTCATCTTTCCCCTCGGCGGCGGCATGGTCATCAAGGGCTGGGACGAAGGCGTGCAGGGCATGAAGGTGGGCGGCCAGCGCACCCTCATCATCCCCGCCAACCTGGGCTACGGCGCCCGCGGCGCCGGCGGCGTCATCCCGTCGAATGCCACGTTGAAGTTCGACGTGGAACTGCTGGGGACCTGAGGCGCACGCGATGGCACGCACCGTCGCGACACTGCGGACCGGGCCGTCCGCGATCCGTGTCACGGCGGTCATCGCGCTCGGCGTCGTCGTCGCCTGCGCCCATGTCGATGGCGCGCGTACCGCACGACGCCTGTCCAGCAGTGAGTGGCTCGCAAGCGTCACCGTGCCAGGCGATGAAGTGACCGCGCTGGCGTCGCTGTCCTGGTCCGCGACAGCCGCCCCGTCTGGCGGCGGCCCATGGGACTTCCGCGGTCGCCCTTTCTCCACCACGGACGGCGTGTCGGTGTACGAGACGTACACGCGCGTCGATGCGGCCGGGAGGCCCTATCGGTCCTACGCGAAGCTGCGCGGCGGGCCGTGCATCGATGCCCGCGAACTCGCGCGCCGCATCGGCGCGGGCCTTGATTCGCCAGGACATCCGCCAGTGGAGTTTCCCGAACCTGTGTATCGCCGCGACTCCGGCAGCACGCTGCTGTTCCTGCACGCGCGCCGCGGCGATCATTGCCTGGTCGAGGTCTCCGCGCGCAGGAAGGGCTAGCACGTAGGGCGGGCCTGGGCCCGCCGTTCAAGGCGTACGGATGGCGTGCGATGGCGGGCCAAGGCCCGCCCTACGGTGTGCCGCGCAGCTCGGCGAGCTGTGCCTCCAGCGCCGCGATGCGCCGGTCGCGCTCATCCAGCGCACGCTGCACGTCTTCGGCCTCGAAGCGCACCGGGATGTACTTCGGGCAGTTCCAGTCGAAGGCTTCCATGTGGATCGTCATGGTGCGCTCGGTGCGCGCGTCGCCCGGTGTTTCCTCCACGCTCAACCGGCCCAGCAGCTTCATCCGTTGCCGGTGCGTGTAATCCATCAGGATCAGCGCCACGCGGTCGTCGTTGGCCACGTTGCCCACGCTGATGAACTGGCGGTTGCCGGGCAGGTCGGTGAAGGTCAGCGTCTTCGCATCGACCACGCGCAGGAAACCCGGCGCGCCGCCGCGGTGCTGCACGTACGGCCAGCCGGTTTCCGACACGGTGGCCATGTAGAAGCTGCGCTGCGCGTGGATGAAGGCCGCCTCGTCGGCCCCGAGTTCGGCATTGCGCACCTCGTCGCCGGACTCGAAGGCGCGTGCGTATTGCGCGCGGCTGCCGTCGCGCGCCTGCACCTCGCGGACCGCAGGGGTGAAGGCGATGTTCGCGAATGCGTGTCTCATGTCGGTCTCCAAGGGGGCTACGACGTAGCCCGGGTAAGCGCATAGGGTGGGCTCAAGCCCACCCTCGCATCGTGTCCGCACTCATCGAGCGGCGGGCCGAGGCCCGCCCTACGGCATCACCAACACCTGCGCCGGTCCGCCGGTGACCCTGCCGCGCGTCTTCGCGGTTTCGCCCAGGTAGGCGAGGGCGAACTGGGTGAACTTGACGCTGTGCTGAGCGCTTTCGCCCATCGTCGCCAAGGTGTCGTACGGCGTGTGGATGTAGCGGAAGCTGCCGTTCGGATCGCCGGCCTCGAACATCATCGCCGCCGGGTAGCCGGCGTTGGTCCACGACGCGTGGTCCGAGCACGCGTAGCCGCAGGCCACGCTGCCGCGGGTCAGGCCCATCGGCGCCAGGTAGGTGTCGAACAGGGTGATGAAGAAGGCCTTCAGCTCGGTGTTGGAGTAGTCGCTGATCAGCTTCATGTCGGTGACCGCGCCGGCCTTGTAGTTGGTCATGTCCACCTGCAGCACGCTGACCACGTTGACGCCGCTGGCGCGGAACGCCTGCGCGATGGCGTTGGAACCGCGCAGGCCGACTTCTTCCGCCGCATAGCCCATGAACTTCACCGTGCGCCGCGGCTGCCAGCCGTCAGCCAGCGCGATGCGCAGCGTCTCGGTGAGCGTGGCGATGCCGGAGGCGTCGTCGTCGGCGCCCGGCGCGTGCTGGTTGGGGTCGTAGGGATTGCTGCCGTTGATCGAATCCAGGTGCGCGCCCAGCACCACCACCTCGTTGGGCAGGTCCCAGCCGGGGATGGTGAGGATGACCGACGGCTGCGTGCCGCAATTGCTGCACGCGGTGAACAGTTCGGTGGTGATGTCGCTGCGGCCCGCAGCCAGCGACTGCCAGTGCGTGCGGATCCACTCGGCGGATGTCTTGCCGTGGCTGCTGGCGAAGTAGCGGTTGCGATAGCCCGACAGGTGGTTGATGGTGTCGTACAGCCGCTGCTCCTGCACCTGCGGCAACCAGCGGTTCACGGTGGCCTGGTTGTCGAGCGTGTAGCCGGCGAGCATCGACGTCGCCATCGCCTGCCTGGCCCGGTCCGCCTGCACGAAGGCCTCGGCCTGCGCGCGTGTCGGGAACGCGAAGTAACCGCCGCAGCGGCGTTCGTTGACGTGCACGTGTTCGCTGATCGCCCCCAGCCGATCGGCCCGCGTCTCGGCAATCACCAGCGGCTGGCCGGTACTGTCGTGCTGCGTGACCGCCTCGCGGCCCAGGCCACGGATACCCTGCCAGGTGTCGCGCGAGGTCACGATGTAGACGGGTGCGAAGGGGTCGGTGGGTGAGGATGCGGCGGATTGCGCGGTCGGGGTCAAGGCCGGCACCGCGACGTTGCGCACCGCAGACGCTCTCGGCGCGCCTGCCTCGCGCGACGTTTTCCATGCGCCCGCTGGCGACGACCCGGCAGCGGCCTGCACGGCACGACTGCTGTCCGCTCGCAGCAATACGGTGAGGATCAGCAACGAGAACAGAAACGTGGTCGGACCCAAGATGATCGGTTTCATCGTGACTTTTCTCTGGATGACGGCATGTGGCGCGATGTGAGAGTTGCCACGCTACCACTTCCGCAGTTGCTTCATGCCGGTGAGCGAGCGCGAAAAGGATGCATGGCCGCGCTACCATCCCTGTCGCGACGCACGCGAGGCGGCGCCGGCCTACACACACGCGCAAGGAGCCCTGCCATGTACGACGCTGACATCCAGCCCCAGGACTTTAGGGACAATTCACGTGTCGCGCAGTGGTGGCGACGGTATGGCTGGTGGCTCTGGCTGGGTGCGGTACCACTCGCGGTCGCGCTTGCGCCTGGCCGGATCGGCCTGCTGCCGTGGCTGGAAGACGCACTGCGCGCCGTGCCGCTGCTACGCAGCATGCTCGACGAGGCTTCCAGCCCGGGCAAGGTGGCCGCGTTCGCGATCGCCACACTCGCGGCGTATCCGCTGCTGCAGAAAACCATGTCTGCGAGCCGGTTGGCCAAGCCAAGATCCGCACCGCCGTTGCTGATGCTTCTCCTTGTGACGCTGGTCCTGGATGCCGTGCTACTCCTTACGCTTAACGGTGATATTGAACCACTGGATACCGGTGTGCGGGGCCGCCGCCGCATGCTGCGTTTGGCGATGCACCCGGACAGCCACCTCTTCCCACTCGGTGCCGCCGCGCAAGCGTGTGTTTTCCAAATGACCCTTTTCCTGCATGCGCTGCTCCTGACCCTCGCGTTTTCGCCTGACAGCGTCCGGCGTAGGCATCATTGAGCGGTGCACCCGCACGTGCGCAGGATGAAAGGCGGTGGGCCAAGGCCCACCCTACGCGGAACGCAACCTGCAGCCCTGTAGCCCCGGTCTGCGCAGCGAACCCGGGAAGGCTTGCCACGGAAGGTGTCAGGGCAGTCGGGTGCCGCCTTCGGCTTTGCCCGGGCGACGCGGGCAGGTCTGCCGCCGACGGGGTCATGGTGCACTGCGGCGCGATACACGTAGCCCGTACGGCATCAGGATTCCCGCTGCCGTCCTTGCCTGACACTGCCCGTGTTGCGTGGCATAGTCATGTCACATTCGGGCGGGGCATCACGCTCAGACTGGCGTGGCGCAACGTACCCATCTGCTTCAGGCATGCCCGGTTGTCGCCCGCGGTGCGGCGGTTCGCGCCTCCTGGCCCCATGGTGCCGGTCACCAGCCGGTCCTTCATGACCCACTACGCGTCGAGGAGAAGTGCATGAATGTCAGCAGGATGCTTCGGTCTGTCGTGCGGATCGTCGTGGCGGCCGCGATGGTCGTGCCGTGCGCGCATGCCGCTTCGCCGGCAGCGCCCGACGGCAAGGACGCGGTACGGCCCACCGCCGTGCTGCTCAAGAATGTGCGGGTGTTCGATGGCCGCTCCGCCGGACTGTCCGGCCCGCTCAATGTCCTGGTCCGCGGCAACCTGATCGAGCGCATCGACGCGGACCCACTGGAAGGTGCGGCAGGTGACGGGGCGCGGATCGTCGACGGCGGCGGGCGAACCCTGATGCCGGGGCTCATCGACGCGCACTGGCACACGATGATGGCCGCCATGCCGATGACGACGATGCTGGTCGCCGACGTGGGCGACATCAACCTGGTCGCGGCGCACGAGGCCAGCAACACCCTGATGCGCGGATTCACCAGCGTGCGTGACCTCAGCGGACCCGCGTTCGCCCTCAAGCGCGCGGTCGACGCCGGCATCGTGGCCGGGCCGCGGATCTGGCCGTCGGGCGCGATGATCTCCCAGACGGGTGGCCATGGCGATTTCCGCATGCCCTATGAAGTACCGGCCGCACGGAATGCGGCTCCCGGCCGCGGCGAAGCGATCAATGGCGGCGTCATCGCGGATGGCGCGGATGAAGTCCGCAAGCGCGTGCGCGAGCAACTGATGCTGGGTGCCACGCAGATCAAGCTGGCCGCCGGCGGTGGCGTGTCGTCCAATTACGATCCCATCGATGTCAGTCAGTACACCGAATCCGAGTTCAGGGCGGCCGTGGAGGCCGCGGAGAACTGGGGCACCTACGTCACCGTGCATGCCTATACGCCGCGCGCCATGCAGGCCGCCATCCGGGGTGGGGTGAAGGTGATCGACCATGGTCAGCTGATGGACGATCAGACCGCCAGGATGATGGCGGAAAAAGGAGTCTGGCTGAGCGCGCAGCCCTTCATCGACAACGAATACGCGAATCCCCAGACGGGCGACAGGCGGACCAAGCAACTGCAGGTATTCGCCGGCACCGATCTGGCGTTCCGGCTCGCGAAGAAGCATGGGCTGAAAGTGGCATGGGGCACGGACATCCTGTTCGACCCGGCGATGACCGCCAACCAGGGCGCGATCCTCGCCACCACCACGCGCTGGTACACGCCGGTCGAGGTGTTGCGGATGGCGACCTCGGGCAATGCCGAACTGCTGGCGTTGTCGGGCGAGCGCAATCCGTATCCGGGTCGGCTGGGCGTGGTCGAAGAGGGCGCGCTGGCGGATCTGCTGCTGGTGGAGGGCGATCCCACCACGGACATCGCACTGGTCGCGGATCCGGTGAAGAATTTCCGTCTGATCATGAAGGACGGAAGGATCTACAAGGACACGTTGTCGCGCCCGTAACACCCGTAGCCCGGGTCCGCGCAGCGAACCCGGGATGGCTTGCCACGGAGAGTGTCCGAGCCCCCGGGTGCGGCCGTCGGCCATACCCGGGCTACGAAGGCAGCGCCAGCGCGTGGCGCATCGCCGCTCGACACCCGTAGCCCGGGTCCGAGCAGCGAACCCGGGAGGGCTTTCCACGGAAGGTGTCCGGGTCCCCGGGTGCGGCCGTTGGCCGTACCCGGGCTACGCGGGAAACCATGCGACGCAGACAGAAATGTAAATGGACGTGCGCCGTGTGGTCGACGCAGACTGCGGGCGTCGGGAGCGTGTGGAATACAACACCCTCCACGGGAAATACGCACGACCGTCCTTGACTCCGGTGATCCACTCCCGACACCTTTCACCGCGCGCCGGCATTGCCCGCTCAGACGCAGACGCTCGTCTTCATCCCGATGCGATCACAGGCGGTGGGCCAAGGCCCACCCTACGGGGAGGTGGCGTCGTCCACCCAGCCGTTCGCGCGGGCCAGTGCGATGGCGGCGTTCTCGGCGGATTCGCGCGTGGCGTGGCGGGTGCGCGTGACCACATCGGCACGGGCGCTGCCGTGGGCGATGCGGAACATCGCGCGACCCTGCCAGTAGGTGACGCCGAGC
The DNA here is from genome assembly GCF_022539275.1 of Pseudoxanthomonas sp. LH2527. Lineage (NCBI taxonomy): Bacteria > Pseudomonadati > Pseudomonadota > Gammaproteobacteria > Lysobacterales > Lysobacteraceae > Pseudoxanthomonas > Pseudoxanthomonas sp. LH2527. The sequence goes on from NZ_JAKZBW010000033.1 coordinate 26,179, forward strand.
GGATCGACTTTCTGCAGCGTCTGCACGGTCAGCTGGCGGCCGTCTTCGGTGATCGTCTTGACGGTCATGCCACGACCTTACCTCCAAACGCGGGCAGTTGTCGCCACGGCCGTGGGAGGCGCGCGACGGCGGCCGCATCGGGGGAGGGAAGGCACATGCCCCCGCAGGCACACCGTCGTCGTGGTCGCGCATCCGTTCTACCTGCGCGACGCGTAGCGCTGGAGCCACCCGCCGACAAACGGAATCCCGATGCGCCTGTTCCTGATCGCCGCCGCCGCGCTGTCCTTGTCCATGCCCCTGCAGGCCACGTCGCTGGACGGGGCCTGGGTGGTGGACCTGTCCACCCAGCCGGGCACGCCGTACACCCAGCCCATGCAGCTGACGCTCAACGCCGACGGCACGGTGACGGGCAGCTTCTACAACAGCGTCATCGAGGCCGGCCGGTGGAAGGAAAGCCGCGGCCGCCTGTGTGCCAGTTTCCGCACTACCGATGGCGTGGGGCCGTACCACACCGCGGTCTGCCTGACCGGCGACACCGCCAGTGGACAGACCTGGGCCGAGCACCGCGACTTCCTGTTCAACTGGAACGCCACGCGTGCGCCCGTCGCCAGCGAGCGTGGATCCACGCCCGACCGGTGACGGCGCCGCCCGTTGTCGACAGCCGGCGCGTCGTCCCTGCGTGACTTATCAGCGCTTGGCGTAGCCGATCCACGCGAACAGCGGGCGGCCGAACAGCAGGCACAGCAGCGACAGCACGACCACCGCGCCCAGGTGCCACAGCAGCACCATCAGCGCGGTCTCGCCGCCGTGGTACAGGCTGACGCCGGCCGCGGACAGCGCGGCCGCGCTCAGCGCCACCAGCATCGCCGTCGGTGTGGGGCGCACCACGCCGGCGTGGCGCACCATCACCAGCATCAGCAGGCCCAGCGGTACGCTGGTCATGGTGATGGCCACGGCGCATTCCGAACTGACCGCTTCCATCAGGAAGGCGTCCGCGCCCATCCGCACGTAGTCGCGCAGGCAGCCCCAGCCCAGCCCGGCCAGCCACAGCAGCAGCGCCGGCACCGGCAGCCACATCCAGCGCGGCGAGCGTCCCGGCACGCTGATCTGGAACACCGCATACGCGGCCAGCAGCCCGGTCAGCACGCTGGCGATCCATTCCAGCAGCAGCGGCGCCTGCGCCAGGTCGGCCATCAGGCCGGTGCGCAGGCCGTAGACCGAGGCGATCATCGCGATCAGCACGCCGGCCAGCGCCACCCACACCGCGGTGCGGCGCAGCGGCGAGGACAGCGGGCGCACCGGTTCGGCGCGTGCGGCCAGCTGGTCGATCAGGCGGCGGGTGTCAGTCATGGGGGACGTCCTCTTTGCCCAGGGCGTGCCGGAGCGATTTCAGCGCGCGGTGGCAGGCCACCTTCAGCGCGCTGACGCTCTGCCGGCTTTCCGACGAGGCTTCATTCAACGACAGGTCTTTCAGGTGCACCAGTTCGATGGCCTGCTGCTGGCGTGGCGTCAGGTCGGCCACCGCCTGGCGCACGTGGCGGGCGGCCTGGCCGCGGGCGAGCGCGTCGTCGGGGCCGGGGGTGGTGTCGTCGATGCGGTCGAACGGTTCCTCGGCCAGCACTTCGTGCTCCACCCGGCGCGCGCGCCGGCGCAGCACGTCGATGCAGCGGCGCGTGGCGATGGTGGCCAGCCAGGGCTTGAACGGGCGCCCGGGTTCGTAGGTGTGGCGCACGCCGTGCACGATCATCAGGATGTCCTGCACGGCGTCTTCGGCGTCTTCGCGGTTGCCCAGGTAGCGGCGCGCGATGGCGCGCAGGTACGGTGCGATGGCGCTGAGCAGGGCGTGGTAGGCGGCGTTGTCGCCGCCCTGCGCGCGGCCCATCCACGCGCCCCATGCTTCGTCGTCGCCGGCAGGCGTCTGCACGGCGTCGGCAGGCATCGCATCGGTGCGTTGCGGCTCGACCACGACGGGTGACGGGAAAGCGAGGAGGGTGGCCATCATGCGGCTCGCGTCGGTGGCTGCCAAGTCAGCGCGTGGACACGCCGTAGCGGCGTGCGATCAGCGCGTCCAGCGACAGCACGCCCGGTCCGCGTGACATGACATACAGCAACGACACCGCCCACAGGCCGTGCGTGGCGAACGCCGCCGGATACACGAACAGCTGGATCACCAGCGTCATCCCCAGCAGCGCCAGCGCCGACAGCCTGCTCGCCAGGCCGACCAGCAGCAGCAGCGGAAACACGTGCTCGGCGACGGCCGCAAGATACGTGGCCAGCTCCGGCGGCAGCAGCGGCAGCGCGTACTCGCTGCGGAACAGTTCGACGGCGTTCTCCGAGATGCGCGGCCATCCCAGTTGCACCGTGCCGCCGAGCGGATCCAGCACCAGCCCCTCGATCTTGGTCTGCCCGGACAGCCAGAACGTCACCGCCACCGACACGCGCGCCAGCAGTGCGATCAGGCTGTGCGGGATGCGCGCGAAGTGCGCCAGCGCGTCGGCCAGTCGCTGCCCGGCGGCGCGACGGGGTTGGGCGGTCGTGGGAGAGGTATCGAGGGTGCTCACATCAGGACTCCGGTGGAAGGTCGAAGGCAATGGCCAGGCCGTGCGCCAGCAGCAGGGCGAACAGCGCGCCGTCATCGGTGTGCGGCGAAGACGCATGCGCCAGGGCGAAGGCCTCGCCCAGCGTGCGGCCCGCGGCGAGCGCGTCGAGCCAGGCGAGGGCGCCGGCGGGCAGTGCAGCCACGCGGACATCGAAGACCGGACGTGCGATCAGGACGTCGTCGGACACGCGGGTGTCGAGGCCGTCCAGATGCGCGTCGGCCAGATCGGCCAGTCCCTGGTGCGCCTGCCACACGCTCAGTGCGGCATGCGAGGCACGGAACCACGCGCAGGCCGGATGCAGCACGACGCGCGTGCCGGGCAGGCGCGTCGGTGCCTGCAGCAGGGCGTGGTAGGCGGCGTCGGGCAGCGGCACCGCATCGGCGGCGTGGTAGGCGCGGATGCGCAGCGCTTCGATGCGCGCCACGTCGGCCAGGCCGGCGACCGCGGCGGCCGGCGCGAAGGCGGCGATGAAATCGGGGAAGTCCAACGCGTAGTCGGTCAGCACCGGCGAACGGGGCGGATCGGCCAGCACGCGCTCGCGCGCCATCGCGCGGAAGAACGTCTCGCCCACCAGCGCCTGCGTCACCGGGAACGACGCGACCAGCGCATCGACCAGGCTGACGACGAAGGTGTTGCGATGGATCGCCAGTCGGCGCGCGGCACGCTCGCCGGCGACGCTGGCAGGCAAGGCGGTCTCCGCATGCCGCAGCGCGGTCGAGAAGGCGCCGTGCAGGCTGGCCGCGGCGCTCATGCGGCGGCGCGCCGGGTGGCGGCCTCGTCCAGCCACGCCTGCGCCTGCCGCGCCTGCGCGCGCAGGATGGCGTAGTCGGGCACGTGCGTGTCCCATTCGATCAGCGTGGGCAGCGGCCCGGTGCGGTCCAGCACGTGCCGGTACAGTGCCCACACCGCGTCATCGACCGGCGCGCCGTGATCGTCGATCAGCACCGTCTCGCCGGCGGCATCGACGTCGCGCGCGTGGCCGGCCAGGTGGATGTGCCGCACCGCGTGCAGCGGCAGGGCGGCGAGATAGGCGAGCGGATCGTGGCCCTGGTTGTGGCAGGACACGTGCACGTTGTTGACGTCCAGCAGCAGTGCGCAGCCGGTGCGCTGCACGATGGCCGACAGCAGGTCGGGCTCGCTGTAGGTGCTGCCGGTGATGGGGAAATAGGTGCTGGGATTTTCCAGCAGCAGTTGCAGGCCAATCCGTTCCTGCACCTGTTCGATGTGCCGGCACACGCGGGCCAGGCAGGCGGCGTCGTAGCGCAGCGGCAGCAGGTCGTTGAAGAAGCGGCCGTCGTGCGTGGACCACGCCAGGTGTTCGGAGAACACGGCCGGCCGGTAGCGCGCGAGCAATGCCTGCACGCGGGCGAGATGGGCGGTGTCGAGTGGCGCTTCGCCGCCCAGCGACAGGCCGACGCCATGCACGGAGAGCGGCAGGCGTTCGCACAGCGCGGACAGCTGCGCATGCGGCGGGCCACCCGCACCCAGGTAATTTTCCGCATGCACTTCGATGAAGCCGGGCGGCTGCGGGTCGCCGATCAGCGCGTCGAAGTGCGGGGGCTTGAAACCGATGCCGGCCTGCGCGGGCAGGCCGGCATCGACCGGGAGACGATCGGTGCCACGGGGAAGGATCGCAAAGGTCACCGTCGCATCTCCGGCGTTGCGATCAACCGGCCTTGGCAGGCTTGGGCGTGAACGCGGCGAGCTGGCCGAAGCCGGTCGGCGAGGTCTTCGACGCCATCTTGGTGCAGGTGCCGGCCGGCACGTACTTCCACGCATTGGCCTGGTAGTCGGTCTTGGAGGTACCGGCACAGGTGGTGCCCGGACCGGCGGCGCAGTCGTTCTTGCCTGCCATGGCCACGCCATAGCAGCGTTCCTTGGCGGCCTTGTCGGCGGCGGAGGCGGGCGTGGCGCCCATGGCCAGCGCCGAACCGAGGGCGGCGGCGAGGGCGAAGGCGGGGACGGCGGTGGTGAAGGGGCTGGACATCGGGAAGTCTCCTGTAGGTGGACCGGAGGGGCCGGCACCGTGCCGGATGTCCCTCTCGCAGGAAGACTTCGTGCGCAGAGCAAAAAAGGTTACGTCCGCCGTCGCGCGGACACGCGCTCACTCGGGCACGGCGATGCGGTCGCCGCGCTCGAAGGTGGCCAGCGTGGCGCGCATCGCGGCGGTGTCGGCATGCGCCGGGCCGGCCGTGGCCTGCGTGTGCGCCAGTGCCTGGTCCAGCCAGGCGCGTGCCTGCACGCGGTCGCCGCGGCGTAGGGCCAGGTGGGCGCGCATCACCAGCGCCTGTCCGCGCATCCTGCGTTGCGCCGCCGTGGCCGGTTGCGTCGGCGGCGTGGCGAGCAGGTCGGACAGGCGTGCATCGGCGCGGTCGAGGTCGCCGTCGCGCAGTGCCAGCGAGGCATCCAGTTGTTCGTTGAGCAGGCGCCAGCCGAAGTCGGGCGTGTAGGCGCGCAGCAGTATCCGGTTCTCCTCCAGCAGGCCTCGCGCCTGGCCGAGGTCGCCGGGGCGGTCGCGCTCGATCAGGGCCTCGACCAGGGTGATGCGGTGCGAGGCCGGCACCGGCAGCCCGCTGCGCCGGCTCTGCGCCAGGGTCGCGTCGAGCCGGCCGATGACGTCTTCCAGCTGCTGCCTGCGGGCCGCGGGGGTCGGCGCCGGCAGGGTCAGCAGGCGCCGCGCCAGCATCGATTCCACCCGCAGCACGTCGGTGTGGTCCGGCGGATAGGCCGTGCGCAGGATGGCATCGGCGCGGCGCAGCAGGGCGGTGCCGTCGACCGTGCTGGCCGGGTCGAACATCGACGCCAGCGCGCGCACGCGCAGCACGTCGGCGTATTCCGGATGCTGCTCGCCGAAGTCGCGGCGGACGATGGCCTCGGCGCGCTCCACCGCGGCGAGGCAGGGCGCGAAGCGGCCGCGCACGCAGTCGCCATGCGCCAGCAGGCGCCAGCTGCGGCCCACCAGCGGATGCTGATCGCCCAGCAGGCGGCGGTACTCGGCCAGCACCTGGCGGGTGGCGGCATGGCCTTCCTCCATGCGGCCCTGCGCCATCAGCGTGTGGGCGGACAGCAGGCGCGCCGCCTGCGCCACCAGCGGCGCGCCGTCGCCGGACAGGCGGATGGCGGCGTGCAGGTCGGCGTCGGCATCGGCGAAGCGCACCTGCCGCAGCGCCCACTCGCCGCGCAGGGTGCGCAGTTCGGCCTGCGCGGTGGTGTCGCCGGCGCGTTCGGCCAGCGCCAGGGCCTGCTGCAGCGTGCGGTAGGCGTCCGCGTGCCGCACCCGGTGCCACTGGCTGCGCGCCTGTTCGGTCAGCAGTTGCAGCGTCACGGCGACGGCGGTGTCCTTGTCCGCGGTGGCCAGCGCCTGCTGCGCCACGCGGCCGGCCTCGGCCGGTTTGCCCTGCAGGTTGAGCAGGGCGGCCAGCGTGGCGGCGTTGCTGGCGGGATCGTCGCGCTGCAGGGTGCCGGCCTCGCGGGCCAGCGCGGTGGCGCGGCCGTAGTCGCCGATGGCCATGTAGTTGCGCGCCAGCATCGCCAGCCCGCGCGCCTGCACGTTGGGATGGTCCTGCAGGTCGAGCGCGCGCATGCGCCGTTCGGCGTCGGCGAGCAGCTGCTGCGAGGACATCGGCGTGGCGCCCAGTCCGGACAGCGTGGCGGTGCCGACTGTCTGTTCGAACACCTGCGACAGCGCCTGCGATTCGGCCGCCTCGTGCGCCAGCCGCAGGCTGTGCCAGACCGCCACGCCGGCGCCGGCGACCAGCAGCAGCGCGCAGCCGGCCGACACCGCGGCCACCGTGCGGTGGCGGGCGATGGAGCGGCCCAGGCGGTAGGCCATGCCGCCGTCGCGGGCCTGCACGGGGCGCAGCTCCAGCCACGCCTGCAAGTCGGCGCGCAGGGCGGTGATGGAGGCGTAGCGCGCGGCGGGCGAGGTCGCCGTGGCGCGTTGCACGATGGCGTCCAGGTCGCCGGACAACTGCCGCGCCAGCACCGCCGGCGTGCGGCAGGCGCGCGCCGTGGCGGTGTCCACGGGTTGCAGCGCGGCGAGCGCGGACATCGGCTCGACCGCGGCGTCCTGGCCGCCGACGGAGGCCAGCACGGACGGGCTGCGCGGCAACACACCGGCCAGCAGCACATGCATCAGCCGGCCCATCGACCAGACATCGGCGGTCACCCGCGGCGGCGCGCCGGCCATCGCCTCGGGCGCGGTATAGCCGAACGACGCCGCCAGCCGCGGCAGGCTGCCGGGCGCGGCGAGCGAGGCGGTCAGGCCGAAGTCGAGCAGCTGCACCTGGCCGTCGTCGCTGACCATCAGGTTGGACGGCTTGATGTCCTGGTGCAGCACGCCGTGGTCGTGCGCGTACGCCAGCGCGTCGCAGGCCTGCACCAGCAGCGCCACGCGCCGGCGCAGGTCGGCGCCGCGCGCATCGCACCAGTCCTCGATGTGGTCGCCCTGCACGTAGCGCATCGCGAACCACGGATGGCCGTCGCCATCCACGCCGCCATCGATCAGGCTGGCGATGCCGGGATGGTCCAGCGCGGCCAGCGCCTCGCGCTCGCGCAGGAAGCCGTCGATCAGCGCGGGCGAAGAGAGTTCGCGGCGGATGCACTTCAGCGCCACCCGCTGCTGGTACTGGCCGTCGGCGCGTTGCGCCTCGTAGACGCTGCCCATGCCGCCTTCGCTGATCAGGCGCTCGATCCGCCACGGCCCCAGCCGCTGCTGCAGGCGCGCGTCCTCGCCGGGCTCGGATGCGGTCTGCAGGTCCGACAGGGTGCCGGGTAGTTCGTCCAGCAGGTCGGACTGGTGGCCCGCGTCCAGCGCCTGGTCGGAGGCCAGCAGCCGGGCCAGCAACTGGTGCGTGGCCGGGTCGTCCTGCGCCAGCGTCGCCAGCGCGGCGGCGCGCCGTGCCGGCGTGAGCGTGATGTATTCGTCGAACAGCGCCAGTGCGCGCGTGGCGGAGGTGCTCATGTCCGCGCCTGCGTCGCGCGCGGACGGCGTGGGGAACGTGGCGTGCGCCTCGGCGGCGGACGGGAAGGGGGGACCTGCATCGCGAGTGCCCTGGGCCCGGGGAGGACGGGCGGTGTCATGTGAGGTGATCGGGCCGTCGCGGCCGGAGAGGACGCGGGGCCGGTGGCAGTCGACTCACATTGGTGCTACACAGGCGGCCGCGGGGAACGCCGCACGGCGGCGGTTCCACCGCCCGTCGCGGGGCAGGGGCGACGGCCACCACGAGGGAACGGCATGGCGATCACGTGGCGTGTCAGGGTGTTGGCGGGACTGGTGTGCAGCGCACCGATGCTGGCGCAGGCACAGGCGGCGGATGCGTGGACGTTCCGGCTCACGCCGTATGTCTGGGGCTCGTCGACCGAGGGTTCGTTCGCGCATGCGCGGCTGCCGGTGACGGTGAATACCTCAAAAAGTTTCCGCGACTCGCTGGAGGAACTGGACGCCGGCGCGATGGGTGCGTTCGAGGCACGCAGGGGCCGCCATGGCCTGCTGCTGGACGGCCAGTTCGCCAAGCTCTCCACCACGGTGCAGGTGCCGGTCGCCGGCGCCGCGTTGCCGGTGCGGTTGAAGACGCGCACCACCAGCGGTCTGCTCGCCTGGCGCTACGGCCTGCTCGAACGCGACGCCACCCACCTGGACCTGGTGGCCGGCGTGCGCGTGTGGTCGGCGCGCGTGCGCCTGGCCTACGCCGCGCCGGTGCCGACACCGCCGGTGCCGCAGCAGTATTCGGGCGAGCAGTCGCACCGCTGGGTCGATGCGCAGGTCGGCGTGAAGGGGCGGCACGGCTTCGGCAACGGCGTGTTCGTCGGCGGATGGGTATTGGCCGGTACCGGCGAATCCGACCTGTCCACCGACCTGATGCTGCTGGCCGGCTACGACATCAACGAACGCCTCGCGGTGATCGCCGGCTACCGGCGCTTGTCGACCGACTTCGAGACCGGCGGCGGCTTCCGCTTCGACACCACGATGCAGGGCCCCGGCCTGGGGCTGGAATACCGGTTCTGATCGCCCCCCACGCACAGGAGTGACGCCATGCAGATCGCACGTACCGCTTTGCACACCGCCGTGTTGCTGCTGGCCACCGCGGGTGCCGGCGCGCAGGCTTCGGCCGAACAGGTCGACACGGCGTTGCGTGACGCCGCCACGCAGGCGCAGCCGGCGGTGATCGAGACGCTGCGCGAGCTGGTGACGACCGAATCCGGTTCCACCGACCACGAGGGCGTCGCCACGCTGATGGCGTACTTGGACACACGGCTGCGCGCGCTGGATGCGAAGGTCGATCGCATGCCCTCCGCCACCGGTGGTCCGGACATGGTGCGCGGCGTGTTCACCGGCAACGGCGCGCTGAAGGTGATGCTGATCGCCCACGCCGACACCGTATACGACCGCGGCATCCTCGCCCGCGAGCCGTACCAGCAGAAAGGCAACCTGCTGTATGGGCCGGGCATCGCCGACGACAAGGGCGGCATCGCGGTGATCCTGCATGCCATAGCGTTGTTGAAGGCGCGCGGCTGGAACGATTACGCCACGGTCACGGTGCTGTTCAACCCGGACGAGGAAATCGGTTCGCCCGGTTCCGGCGAAACCATCGCCACGCTGGCCGCCGACCACGACGTGGTGCTGTCGTTCGAGCCCTCGCCGGCCAAGGCGGTCATCGAACACGAAGGCGTGCTGTTGAGCGCCGCCGGCACCTCGCAGGTGCGCATGAGCGTACAGGGCCTCTCCGCGCACGCCGGCGCCGCGCCGGAGCAGGGCCGCAACGCGCTGCTCGAACTGGCGCACCAGCTGCTACAGACGAAGGACGTGGCCGTCGGCGTGCCCGGCGCGCAACTCAACTGGACCACCGCCAATGCCGGCACCGCGCGCAACCAGATCCCCGAGCGTGCCGAGGCCGGTGGCGACGTGCGCGTGATGCAGGCCGACAGCAACGAGAAGCTGCTCGCGGCGCTGCAGGCGAAGGTGAAGGAGCGTCCGCTGGTTCCCGACACCACCACGACGGTGACGCTGGAACCGCTGCGCCCGATCTACGTGGCCGGCGACCGCGGCCGCGCACTGGCCGACCTGGCGCGCGACATCTACGCCGAGCTCGATGGGCGGCAGCTGCTGATGCATCCCACCACCAACGGCGGCACCGATGCCGGCTTCGCCGGGCGGTCCGGCAACGCCGCCGTGCTGGAAGGGCTGGGCTTGGCGGGCTGGGGCTACCACGCGCGCAACGAATACATCGAGATCGATTCCATTCCGCCGCGCCTGTACCTGGCCGCGCGGATGCTGATCGAACTGGGCCGGCGCGCGCATACCGAATCGCCATGACGCGACGCATACACGGCGCGACCTAGGCTGGGGCCTTTCCTGATGGAGTGCCCCCATGCCCGCCTCGACCCGTGAAGACGTCATCCTGCAACTCGACCGCGTGGACACCGCGATGGAAGCCCCCGAGGCCGACAAGCCCGCGATCCTGCAGCAGGCGCTCGACTGGCTGGCCGACCACCCGCCGGAGAAGGCCGCCGATTCCCTGTACTACCGCGAACGCCTGCAGGTGATCCGCGAGCGGCATGGTGCGAGGTGATGCACGCCGTGCGGGTTGGTGCCGTGTCGATGCAATGGCTGGATGATGGCACCGGCGTCGGTGCTGGTGCCGGTACGGAGCATCGGAAAAGTTCAGCAAGTCCGCTTGCCTGATGCCGTCCCTCGATTTCCGTTCGTGGTGAGCTTGTCGAACCACGCTTCTCACCGTAATGCAGTAGCGTCATGACCCGTCTATCCATCGCGAAGAGCGTGGTTCGACGGGCTCACCACGAACGGAGTCGGTGTCCCGGTGATTCCACCGGTCCGGGTCTTGATGATGCAAGGGCCGGAAGCGCTCCGGGGCGCGCAGCGACGTGCGGGGTGGTGTGGTGCAGAGGGATCTTTTCGGTGATGTGGCCTGTGTCTGTATGCGCGTGCGTGTGTGAAAAGAAGTTGTCAGAGCGGGACGCATCCTGCGGGCTGATGCGGTCCCCAGATTCCCGTTCGTGGTGAGCCTGTCGAACCACGCTTTTCACCGTAATGCAGCAGCGTCATGATCCGTCAATCCATCGCAAAGAGCGTGGTTCGACGGGCTCACCACGAACGGAGTCGGTGTCCCGGTGATTCCACCGGTCCGGGTCTTGATGATGCAAGGGCCGGAAGCGCTCCGGGGCGCGCAGTGACGTGCGGGGTGGTGCGGTGCAGAGGGATCTCTTTCGGTGATGTGGTCTGTGCCTGTATGCGCGTGCGTGTATGAAAAGCGGAGGCCATGGCGGGACGCATCCGGCTGGCTGGGGCCGTCCTCGATTTCCGTTCGTGGTGAGCCCGTCGAACCACGCTTTTCACCGTACTTCGGCAGCGTCATGACCCGTCGATCCACCGCAAAGAGCGTGGTTCGACGGGCTCACCACGAGCGGTGCTCATGGCACGGGGTTTTCGCTGGCGCGGGTCCCCATGTCGCGAGGAGCGGGCGCATTCCGAGTCGCGCAACAACGTGCGAGGCGCCGCATTGCGGACGGCCGTGGCCTGACGGTGTCATCTGATCCAACGATGGCCGACCCGCGCAGGCACCTGCGTGTCAGCAGGAGAGATCCCCGCGATCCGTGCGACCGGCCAGGACGGTCGTTGCACGGCGCCCGTCCGCCTGTCCGACAACCGGATGCCCACGATGCGCCTTCCACCGCACCTTCGTCCGTGGCCGCGGCTGGCCTTGCTGCTCCTGCTGGGCGTGGTGGCCGGGGGCTGCACGACGCGGGGACCGGCGCGTGCCGTGCGGGGCGATGCGGAGGTGAAGCAGGTGCCGAGCCGCGTTCCCGTCGATGCGGTCAGCCGTCCGTACTTCAATGACGAAGCCGGGTCCGTCGCGATGGCGGAGGATGCTTTCGATCCACCCGCGCTGGCCGGCGATGCCGCGCTCCCACCGCCGGCGACGGAAGACGCGGTCGCGACCGCGACGACCGCGCGGGCGTCGACGTCAGCGACATCGCACTGTCCCTTCGGCGAGCCGGTGCCGCGTCGCGGACTGGATTTCGGTGCCACCGAGCGCGTCGTGCGCGCCGGGTACGCGCTGCTGCACAGCGCCGACCTGAAGACGCCGTACTGGGTGTGCGAGACCTACACCACGCGCTCGCTGCAGAAGAACGTCGAGCGGGCGGGACTGTCGTTCAAGGCCGATCCGTCAGTGCAGCAGGCGCGCGCGGTGCCGGCCGATTACGCCGGCTCGTCGCAGCACCGCACGCGCGCCGGTCTGTTCCCGATCGACATCGGCCACATGGCGCCGGCCGAGGCGCATTCCAGCAGCGAGTCGCGCATCGCCGACACGTTCTATCTTTCCAACGCGGTGCCGCAGCATCGCGCGATGAACCGCGGCCAGTGGGCGCGGCTGGAAGCCTGTGCGCGCACCACCGGCCCGGTGCGCGGGGCCAAGTGGGTGATCAGCGGGCCGATGATCTATACCGAGCGCGATGTGCAGTTCATCACCGTCGATACCCTCGGCGACGGCGTGGTCATTCCCACCCACACCTGGAAGATCCTGGTCTACCGCACGCCGGCCGGCGAGCTGCGTGCCTGGGCCGCGGTGATGCCCAACCAGGTGTTGCCGGAAAACTCCCAGCTCGGCGATTTCGTCGCCAGCATCGATGCGATCGAGGACGCCACCGGCTTCGACGTGCTGCCGGACCTGGAGACGCGCGAGCAGGCGGCGCTGGAGCGCGTGGCGCATCCGATCCAGTGCCAGTGACGGTGCCGCGCTACGTCGTCAGTCCCAGTTCGCGTGCCGCCGCCGCGGCCTGCGTGCGGTTCTCCACCTGCAGCTTGCTGAGGATGTTGGCCACGTGCCAGCGCACGGTGTTGACCGAGATGAACAGCGTCGTGCCGATGTGGGTGTTGGTGGCGCCTTCGGCGAGCAGGCGCAGCACCTTGAGCTCGCGCCCGCTCAGCGTTTCGGCGACGCCATTGACCAGAAAGGGCACGCGCGTGCCGGCCGAGAACGGTGTGGCGGCGCGGGTCGTCGGCTGCCCGGCGGCGGCGCAGATGCGCGCCAGATAGTCCGCTTCGAGCGGCGACAGCACCGAGGTGCCGGCGCGGTCGCGGGCGAACGCCACGAAGGTGTCGCCGGCCGCCTGGCCCTGGTCGAGGATGCTGCGCAGGAAGCCTTCCTCGGCGCCCAGCGCCAGGATCCGGCGTGCGGTCGCGAAGGCGGCGTCTTGCCGGTGCACCTGCACCAGCGCGACGATCAGCAGCGACAGGATCTGGATCTTGCGCGCACGTCGCTCCGCGGCCTTGGCCAGCAGGGCCAGTGCCTGCAGCGGTGCGATGGTCGCAGCGGCATGGCCCTCGGCGATCAGCAGGCGGCACTGGCTGATCGCGCGCAGTCCCGCCGGGCGCGACCACACCGTCGGCAGGGCGATACCGTCGTCGATGCCGGTGTGGTGCGCGAACCGCCGTGCGCCGGCGACATCGCCGGCCAGCAGGCGCAGGCGGATGCTCTCGCTGTTGGCCAGCGCACAGGTCCGTTCAAAGGCGGCTTCGACATTGATCGTGACGGCCTGGTCCAGGTGGGCGAGGGCGGCGTGCACCTGGCCGCGCGCGCCGAGGATGCCGGCCATCGCCACGAAGCCGCCGGTGCGGATGTCGACGTAGGCGCATTCGTCGACCAGCGGCAGGTCGTTCTCGAGGATGGCGTAGGCGTCGTCCAGCTCGTTGGCTTCGTAGTGCAGCACGGCCAGCAGCACGCGCGGCATGGCGGCGTTGAACGAATGCTCGCCGCTGGCGCGGACGGCGACGTCCAGCGCGCGCAGGAACTGCGTGCTCGCATCGGACAGCCTGCCTTGGGCCTGGTCGGTGAGGCCGCTGATGCAATGGCTGTAGCAGATGCCGTAGGAACAGCCGGAGTCGGCGTGGAAGCGCCTGGCCAGGCTGGCCGACTCGACGGCATGGGCGAATTCGCCCCGGGCCAGCGCGACCAAGCCGGCCACGTTGTTCAGGCATCCGGACAGGAAGTGGTAGTCGGGCGCATCCGGAAAGCGCACCGCCGACAGCGCGCGGGTGCGGTCGATGTCGTCGGCCATCAGCGCCACGATGGTGCGCAGGGTGTGGATCTCCCCTTCCAGCACGCGGCGGGCTTCCTCGACGCCCTGGCACAGCGTGTCGGCGGCCGCTTCCACCCGTTGCAGCAAGGCTTCGGCCAGGTGGACCTGGGCCATGTGCGCCACCGCCCAGCACTGGTACAGCGGCAGCCGCGGATTCTGGTCGAGCACCTGCGGCGGGAAGCGCTGTATCCAGCGTGCGACCTGGGGGATGTGTCCCTGCTTGATCATGTCCACGGCGAACCGCTCCACCAGCAGCGCGGCATGGTCGAAGTCGTCCGCGTCCAGCGCCATGTTGACGGCTTCCTCGTGCAGGCCCGCGTCGGCGAACCAGTTGCTGGCGTCGCGGTAGAGCGTCGCCAGCGATTCCGGGTGCCGGCGCCTGAGCTGCGCACGCAGGAAGTCGCGGAACAGGTGGTGATAGCGATACCAGTGGCGACGGGCATCGAGCGGGAACAGGAACAGCCCCAGCGTCTCGACCTGTTCGATCATCGCCTGCGCATCGTCGAAGCCGAGCAGCGCGTTGCAGACATCGGCGTTCAGGCGGTCGAGGATCGAGGAGTACAGCAGGAACTGCTGCACCGCCGGCGGCTGCCGCCGCACCACCTCGGTGGCCAGGTAGTCGGCGATGTCGCGGGTGTCGCCGGACAGCGCGTGGATCGCGCTGCGCGCGTCGCGGCTGTCCTTCAGGAACAGGCTGGCCAGTTGCAGGCCGGCGCCCCAGCCTTCGGTATGCCGCAGCAGCAGGTCCAGTTCGCGCGGGGCCAGTCGCAGGCCGCGGGCCTGCGCGAGGAAGGCGTCGGCCTCGCTGCGGTTGAACGTCATGTCGCGCATGCCGAGTTCGCGCAGCGCGTTGCGTCCGCGGTAGCGCGCGACCGGCAGCGCCGGCGCCACCCGGCTGGCGATCACCACGTGCAGGCGCGGCGACGAGCGTTCGATCAGCTGGTGGACCAGGTCGTTGAGCGCGGGCGTTTCGGCCAGGTAGTAGTCGTCGAGGAACAGCACGCGGTCTTCGTCCAGGCCGTCCAGGTCGTTGGCGATCCTGATGGTCGTCTCGTCGCCGTCGAGCGCGGATACGCGGCCTTCCACGAAGCTCGTCGTCGCCGCCGAGATCACGGCCTGCGCGCGGTTGAAGGCGGCGATCAGGTGGCGCACGAAGATGAAGAGGTCCTGGTCGTTGCGGTCCAGCGACAGCCACACCGCACGGTCGCCCAGATGCTGGTGCCATTGCGTGATGAGCGTGGTCTTGCCGAAGCCCGCCGCCGCGACGACCAGCACGACCTTGGGCAGGTCGTCGATCACCGGCATCGCAAGCCGCGGCCGCTCGATGGCGCCCGCGGGTCGGCTTGGCGGGCGGAGTTTCGTGGACAGGATTTGCGGGGCAGCGGACGACATGATGTCTTCCAGTCGCAACATGCAGGCGGTGCCGGCATGGCACCTGTAGCGGTGGCGTCGTCCTGGTGCCACGACGTACCCGGTGGGTACGTTCCGTTTCCGCGCCGCCGTGTGGTTGCGTGCGCAACGGCAGTGGGGCGGTGCAAGCGGCCTCGGCGGATCGGCGTCGGCGATAGGGCCACTCTACGCCTGATCCTCATGCCGTCTGTCTTGTGTGAGTTCACTTTCCGGAGGTGACAGGACGGGTACGCCTCCGGCGAATGTGCCGTCCTTCCGGACGGTGACCTTCCGCCAACCGCGTCCCACATTGGTATCCGTCGAGTTCTGAATGTCGATGGCCAGGAGGACACCATGGAACGCCACGAACATCCGTACTTCCGCTCGAAGTCCGATCGTCCCGCCGCGCCCGGATACGACGAGGCGTCCGCAGGCGATCTGTCGCTGGTGGAGGAAGCACCCGCTGCGCATGCCTGCACGGCGGCCTGCATCGAACACTACGATCCGCCTGCGGCCGGCGACGCCAGCCTGCTGGGCAACGTGACGGTCGCCGTGGTCGGACTGGGGTATGTGGGCCTGCGCGTGGCCACGGCATTCGCCGACACCTTCCCCACCCTCGGTTTCGACATCGACGAGACGCGCCTGTCGACGTTGCGCAACGGCATCGACTGCACTGGCGAGGTCGGCCCGGACGTACTGGCGCACAGCAGGCTGATGCTGCATTCCGATCCGGCGGCGCTGGCGGACAGCAACTTCTTCATCGTCGCCGTCCCCACGCCGTTGACGGCGGCCGGCAAGCCCGACCTGGGCATGCTGGTGGAGGCGTGCGCGACGATCGGCCGGGTGATGGCGCCGGGCGCGACGGTGGTGATCGAGTCGACGGTGTACCCCGGCACCACGGAAGAGGTCTGCGGTCCGGCGCTGGAGCAGGCCAGCGGGCTGCGCTGCGGCGTGGACTTCCAGCTCGCCTACAGCCCGGAGCGGCTCAATCCCGGCGATGCCCGGCGCGATTTGGCTTCGATCGTGAAGCTGATCGCGGCGCAGGATCGCCGGACGCTCGACCTGGTCGCCGCGGTGTACGGCACGGTCGTCGGCGCCGGCGTGCACCGCGTCGAGTCGATCAAGGTGGCCGAAGCGGCGAAGCTGCTGGAGAACACGCAGCGCGACGTCAACATCGCGCTGATCAACGAGATGGCGCAGATCTGCGGCCTGCTCGGCATCCGCGTCGCCGATGTGCTGGGCGCGGCGGCGAGCAAATGGAACTTCCTGCCGTTCTCGCCGGGCATGGTCGGCGGGCACTGCGTCGGCATCGATCCGTACTACCTGGCGGATACGGCGCAGCGGTTCGGCTACCAGCCCCGGCTGATCCTGGCGGCGCGGCAGGTCAACGAAGGCATGCCCGCCTATATCGCCAGCCGGATCGTGCTGGCGATGGCGGCGCAGGAGACGTGCATCCGCGGTGCGCGGGTCGGCATCCTGGGCGTCACCTTCAAGGAGGGCGTGCCGGACATCCGCAACTCGAAGACGGTCGAACTGGCGCAGGCGCTGGCTGTCTACGGCATCCAGGCGCATATCGCCGACCCGCGCGCCGACGTGTACGAAAGCCGCGCCGCGTTCGGCATCGAACTGGAGGACGAGACCGACTGGGGCGACCTGGACGTGCTGGTGCTGGCGGTGCCGCACCCGGAGTTCACCGCCCGCATCTACGACCAGGCCGAGCAGTCGCTGCGTCCGCAGGGCATGTTCGTGGACCTGAAAGGGGCAGTGGATCCGGCGTTGCTGCCGGAGGACGTGTTCTATCTTGCGCTTTAGGGGAGACGTACGCCGGCGGGCGCGCAATGCGTCCGCTGGCGCGCGTCGCCGACGTGGGTTGGCGCCTTGTCAGGCGGTCGCGTCCGCCGGTGCCGCCAGCAGCAGTGCCACGGCGGTGCGCAGATCGCTCGCGCCCTCGTTGCCGTTGTCCGGACGGTCGCGCAGGGCGGTGTGCAGCGCCAGCAGCGCGGCTTCGTCCAGGTCGCCGCGCAGCACCAGCGCCAGCACGGCGCCGCTGCGCAGGTGCGGCAGCAGTCCGGTCACGAAGGTGATGCCGTGGTAAGCGGCGAGCGCCTGCAGCGCCCGCCGCTGCAGCCACAGGTCGATGGCGCTGAAGGGCGAGGCGGCGCCGGGCGAGGACACGGCCAGCAGGGTCAGGCGCTCATCGTGCGGCGCATGCCGCACCAGCGTGTCCAGCGCCACCGATACGTGCGGCAGGCGCTCGTGCAGGGTGGCTTCGTCCCAGCGCGGGCCGGTGTGGCCGCGCAGATGCAACCAGCCCCCCAGGTAGGCATCCAGTTCGGCACGGGCATCCTGCAGGGCACGCGGATCGGGCGCGGCGGGGATCGGCATCAGGTCGACGCGGGCGCGCCAGGCTTCCAGTTGCGCGCGCAGCCGGTCGGGAAGCAGGTCGTGCGGCAGTTCGTCCTGTTCGCCGTGCACCGCGTCGGTCCAGCTGCGGCACATCACCACCAGCGCGGCGGTCGGGTCGTCCTGCGCGGCGGCCAGCCAGGCGGGCTGTCGCCAGTTGCGCATCTCCTGCAGGTGGATCGTCGACAACAGCGGATCGGAGGAAGGTGTTGGCTGTGTGCGCAGCAACCGCACGCGCTCGGCGAGCGCGGCGCGCTCGGTGCAGTGGCCACACATCAGGCAAGACTCCGGATTCCGATCCTCTTGTCTGTTCGCACTCACCGCAAAAATCAGGACGCGGTCACGCTCAATGTCAGTCGATCATCACGTCGCCGGTACGGTCGAACGCGACCAGCCGCGCGTGTGCACGTTCGGCGAAACCATCCTCGATGCCGCGCGCCTTCGCCAGGCTGTCGCTCGCGCGCTGCAGCAGGGCGCGTGCCTGTCCGCGCTCGCCGTTGCGCGCCAGCAGGGCCGCACGCAGTGCGTAGGCCAGGCAAAGGGTGCGCCGGTTGTTGTCGGTCGACAGCGTGCTGTGCGTACGGGTGCGCTCGGGCCGGTCGAGATAGGTTTCCAGCGCTTCCGTGACCGGCGCGAGCAGGCGGTCTGCGGCGGCGGTGTCGTTGTCGAGATAGGCCAGCCGCGCGCGGTCGTAGTCGTTGCGGTAGTAGACGCTGTAGGTGGGCGGGAACGCGCGCAGGGTCGCGGCGTTGTCGTCCAGTACGCGTCGTGCGCGGGCGAGGTCGCCGGGTGCGCTGCGCTGCTGCAGGGCGTCGGCCAGCGCCATGCGGTCCAGCGGCCGCAGCGGCAGGCCGACGCGCGCGAAGCTGGCATGCACCGCTTCCATCCGTTCGATCACCTCGGCCAGTTGTTGCTGGCGCGGCTGCGGCGAGACCTGCGGGAAATACAGCAGGCGGCGCGCGATCATGAAGCGCACGTGCTGGACGGAGTTGTGGTCTTCGGGATAGGCGGCGCGCAGCAGGGTTTCGGCGTGGCGCAGCAGGGCCATGCCCTCGTCGTGGCGCCCGCGCAAGCCGAGCAGCAGCGCACGGATCTGCAGCAGCTCGGCATGTTCGGGATGGCGGTCGCCGTACAGGCGCAGGGTGATGTCGCTGGCGCGGTCCAGTGCGTCTTCGCAGGCGTCGAGTTCGCCGCCGCTGCAGCGCAGGCCGGCGACCACGCGCCAGGTGCGTCCGACCAGCGGATGCGATTCGCCCAGCCGCGCGCGGTAATCGGCCAGCACGCGGTCGATGGTGGTGCGTGCTTCCGGCAGGCGCTCCTGCATCACCAGGTTGTGCGCGGCGATGCGGCGCGCCTCGTTCGCCAGCAGCGGATGCCGCGGCGTGGCCAGTGCGATGGCGCGCTGCGCATCGGCGCCGGCGGCGGCGAAACGCTGCAGTCTGATGTTCCACAGCGCACGCTGGGTGCGCAGTTCCGCCTGTGCGGCGCTGTCGTCGGCGGCGAGGGCCTCGTCCAGGGCGGCGTCGAGCAGTGCGCGGGCCTGGTCATGGTCGGCCAGGTGCCAGCGGGCCCGCGCCGATTCGGTCAGCAACTGCCGGCGTGCCGACGTGGGTTCATCGGTGGCGGTGCGCGTGAGGGCGGCGCGGGCGACGCGCTCGGCTTCCGCCGGCTTGCCCTGCAGGTTGAGCAGCGCGGCCAGGGTGGCCTGGCTGCGCGCGCTGGTGGCGTCTTCGCCGGGCAGGGCGGCGGCCTCGCGGGCGAGTGCGGTGGCGCGCGCGTAGTCGCCGATCACGGCATGGTTGCGCGCCAGCATGCCCAGGCCCTGCGCCAGCACGTCGGGGTGATCGGCCAGCGGCAGCGCGCGCACGCGCTGCTCGGTCTGTCGCAGCAGCGAGTGCGAGGAGATCGGGGTTTCGCCCAGCCCCGACAGGGTGGCCGTACCGAGGGTCTGTTCGAACACCGAGGCCATCGCCTGCGCGGCGCGCGCGGCGTGGGTGGCCTGCTCCCGCTTCCAGGCGACGCCGCCGATGCTGCCGGCCACGGTCAGCGCCAGCACGCCCGCCAGGCCCACCGGGATGCGGTGGCGGGCCAGGAAGCGCCCGCTGCGGTAGGCCCAGCTGTCGGGACGCGCGCTGACCGGGCGCCTGTCCAGCCAGGCGCGCAGGTCGTCGTGCAGGGCGCGGACGCTGCCGTAGCGCGCAGCCGGGTCCTGCGCGATGCAGCGTCGGGCGATGGCGTTGAGGTCGCCGGCGAGGTGCCGGGCCAGCGCGCCGGCATGACGGCAGCCGCGGCGGCGTGCGTCCTCGGTGGACATCGCCGCGGCCAGCCGCGAGAGCGACGCCGCGACCGGCACCGCCGATCCGTCGCCCGCCACCATCATCAGTTGCGAGCGCGTGCGCGGCAGCGTGCCGGCGAGCAGGCGATACATCACCATGCCCAGCGACCAGATGTCGGCGGCGACGGTGGGCGCCACCGACGCCAGTGCCTCCGGCGCGGCGTAGGCGTGCGAGACCGCCAGCCGCTGCGTGCTGTACGGCGCGGCGAGCGACACGCTCAGGCCGAAGTCCAGCAACTGCACGTCGCCGCTGTCGGTCACCAGCAGATTGGAAGGCTTGATGTCCTGGTGCAGCACGTGCGCGGCATGCGCGTGCGCCAGCGCATCGCAGGCCTGTGCCAGCATCGCCACGCGCTCGCGCACGCTGGCGCTTCGCTGGTCGCACCAGGCATCGATGGGCGTCCCCTGCACGTGGCGCATCGCAAACCATGGGCGTCCGGCGTCGTCCACGCCGCCATCCATCAGCGACACGATGCCGGGGTGATCGAGGCTGGCCAGGATGTCGCGCTCGCGCAGGAAGCCTTCGATCACGCGCGGCGACGACAGGTCCTGGCGGATGCACTTCAGCGCCACCCGCTGGTGGTACTGGCCATCGGCGCGCTGCGCTTCGTACACCGTGCCCATCCCGCCGCTGCCGAGCACGCCGGTGAGGCGCCACGATCCCAGCCGTTCGCCGATGCGCGTGGCGGGTTCCTCCGCATCGCGGAACAGCGGGCTGTCGGCGACGTCGCGGAATGCGTCGAGCAGCGGGACGTGGTCCGCCATTCCCAGGTCGGTGGCCAGAAGGCGCCGCAGGGCCCGGTGGGCATCGGGCTCTTCCTCGGCGAGCGTGTCGAGCGCCGCCTTGCGCGCGGCGCCCGTCAGCGTGACGAAGCGATCGAAAAGGTCGAGGGCGCGGAGCGTGGCGGGATTCATCGAGGAACTCGTGGCAAGGCAGGGGCACAGCGCGGGCAGGCGCGGCATCGTCGGCGCCCGCCATTGTTTGCTGCGGCTGAACTGGCTATATCGTGGCGGCCGAGGGCTACAGGACCCGGCCACCGGGCGAGGGCCTGGCGTCCTCGCGTGGTCCGGGGTGATCAGCGACCGGCGGCACGGGCATGAGCCGGAGTGGCGCTGCG